>CALGKL010000198.1 GCA_937930495.1 uncultured Gloeocapsa sp. | reverse complement strand
CAAACTATCGCGAGGTTGACCAGCAGCGCAACCCTCTAATTGATCCAGAGAAGCTAGATAAGCTTGACTAGGAAAAGTCAACAAAAAACCCTCAACCCGGTGATTTCCCACAGTCATCGCAGGATAACCAAAAGGCAAACTATAGAGAGAAGCTAGGGTATAAGCAGGTTGAGCATCAATCACCTTTCCCTGACAGTAACGAGGATAATTACACTCTCCGGGTTTAAGAGTCCCGTAAACAAAAACCTTTAACAAAACAAAAAAAGCCACATAGAGAACCTTGAGATAGTATTATAACTATCTTGACCATTCAAATAACAGATTATTTATGAAGAAAATCGTACAACTGCTAGTTTTAACTAGTGGTATATCATTAGGATTAAGCTGGGCTAATAGCAGTATCGCTACTCCCGTAGAAACAGAGATTCAAGAAACAGGTATTTTGAAAATAGGAATCAGAGACGATTCACCCCTATTTGGTTTTGGTAATCCTCCAGAAGGATATTGTCGAGACTTTGGGGAAGCTCTAGCCGTTTCTTTAAGCGAAAAACTTGGTAAACCAGTAACAGCAGAATTTGTCACCTCCACAACTCAAAATAGGTGGGAACTAGTCACCGAAGGAAAAGTACACCTAGAATGTGGACCAAACACAATTACACCAGAAAGAGAGACAGAAAAGCAGATTAAATTTTCCTTACCCTTTTTTGTCACCGCTACCCAAATTTTTGCTCAAGCGGGGATCACCGAAGAAGACATGAAAACAGCTACCATTGGAACGATCGCCGGAACAACCAACGCCCAAGAAATGGCGCGGGTTTATCCCGAATCCCAAATCAACGATACTTTTACCACTAGAATAGAAGGAATAGAAGCAGTACAAGCAGGAAAAATCACCGGCTTTGCTAGCGATGGTATTTTATTAATAGGTAGCGCTACCATTATGCAGGTTAATCCCAATGACTTTGTCGTAGCCACACCCCTAGTCAACAATCGCCCCTTTTGTGCGGCTTATGGTATGATTCTTCCCGGTGACCAGGACAACGAAAACTGGAGGGAAACGGTGAACGAATTTATCGCTAAAAATGGTAAAGGAGCAGAAATTTGGGATATGTGGTTTAAGGAATTAACCCCTTATATAGACAAAACCCTCGCCGAGTGTAATATGTAAAGAAATAAGGAGATATCTGTGCAGTCCCGATACAACCCAGCAGCAATAGAATCAAAATGGCAACAGAGTTGGACAGAACTAGGTTTACACCAAACAGACCCAGATTCAACCAAAGCCAAATTTTACGCCCTCTCCATGTTTCCCTATCCTTCGGGTAATCTACATATGGGACACGTGCGCAACTATGTTATTACAGACGTAATAGCAAGGGTCAAAAGAATGCAAGGTTATCGAGTCCTCCACCCCATGGGTTGGGATGCTTTCGGATTACCCGCAGAAAATGCCGCTATTGAACGTGGGATACCACCTGCTAAGTGGACGGAACAGAATATCTCCCAAATGCGCAAACAACTACAACAATTGGGCTTATCCATCGATTGGAGTAAAGAAGTAACCACCTGTCGTCCTGAATACTATCGGTGGACTCAATGGCTATTTTTACAATTTTTTGAGATGGGTTTAGCTTACCAAAAAGAAGCGGCGGTAAACTGGGACCCCATTGACCAAACCGTATTAGCCAATGAACAGGTAGATAACGAAGGGAGATCCTGGCGTTCTGGAGCTATGGTAGAGAGAAAACTCCTCAAACAATGGTTTTTAAAAATTACCGCCTACGCCGAAGAATTACTCCAGGATTTAGAACAACTAACAGGTTGGCCCGAAAGGGTAAAATTAATGCAAGCCAACTGGATTGGTAAATCAGTAGGCGCTTATCTAGAATTTCCCGTAGTCAATCAAGAAGCCAAAATAGGAGTATTCACCACTAGACCTGATACGGTATATGGTGTCAGTTACCTGGTTTTAGCACCAGAACACCCTTTGACTTTAGAACTGACTACTCCCGAGCAAAGGGAAGCAGTAACCGCGTTTATAGCAAAGGTTAAAAATCAAAGCGAATTAGAAAGAACAGCAGAAGATAAACCCAAACAAGGAGTCTTCACCGGAGCGATCGCCCTCAACCCCTTTAACGGAGAAGAGATACCCATCTTAATCGCTGATTATGTCCTCTACGAATATGGTACAGGAGCGGTAATGGGTGTACCCGCTCACGATGTCCGCGACTTTAAATTTGCCCAAGAACAAAACTTACCCATTAAAGTAGTAATTGTCCCAGAGGGAGAAACAGAAGCAAAACTTGAGCAAGCTTATACAGAACCAGGTATATTAATCAATTCAGGACAATTTAACGGGATTCCCTCTATTGAAGCCAAAACAGCGATTACAGAATATGCCGAGACCCAAGGATTTGGTAAAGCGAGAATACAATATCGTCTCCGAGACTGGTTAATTTCTCGTCAACGCTATTGGGGAGCGCCCATACCCATCATCCATTGTCCAGACTGTGGTCCTGTAGCAGTACCCGTAGAAGATTTACCCGTAAAACTACCAGAGAACGTGGAATTTAGCGGACGCGGTCCTTCCCCTTTAGCTAAATTAGCCGATTGGGTGAATGTCCCCTGTCCTAATTGTGGTCAACCCGCGCGCCGAGAAACCGATACCATGGATACTTTTATTGATTCTTCCTGGTATTTTCTCCGTTACACCGACGCCAATAACTCGGAAGAGGCATTTAGTCAATCTCAAGTTAACGACTGGATGCCAGTAGATCAGTATGTAGGTGGCATAGAACACGCAATCCTACACCTACTCTATTCTCGTTTCTTTACCAAAGTACTGCGCGATCGCGGTTTACTCAATTGTGCTGAACCTTTTCAACGTCTCTTAACCCAGGGAATGGTACAGGGAATGACCTATAAAAACCCCCTCACGGGTAAATACATACCCCCTAGGGAAGTTAACCCCAATCATCCGGTAGATCCCCAAACGGGAGAGCCCCTAGAGGTATTTTATGAAAAAATGTCCAAGTCCAAATACAATGGCGTTGATCCCCAAGAGGTTATCGGCAAATACGGCGCCGATACCGCCAGAATGTTTATTCTCTTTAAAGCACCACCAGAAAAAGATCTAGAATGGGATGACGCCGATGTGGAGGGACAATATCGCTTCTTAAATAGGGTATGGCGTCTGGTAACCGAATTTGACGTTGAAAATTGTTCTACTCAAGTTAAACCTATTTCTGAGTTGAGTAAAGAGGAAAAAGAATTAAAACGCGCCATCCACACCGCAATTCAAGCAGTATCGGAAGATTTAGAAGGAGAATATCAATTTAATACAGCAGTGTCAGAGTTGATGAAGCTAAGTAACGCTTTAGGCGATTCTCCCTGTGTTAATTCTCCTGTCTATCGCGAAGGCCTCGAAACCTTACTCAAATTAATCGCCCCCTTTGCACCCCATTTAGCCGATGAATTATGGCATCAACTCCGTTATTCTGATTCAGTTCATCAACAAAGTTGGCCTCAATTAAATCCCGAAGCCCTAGCAGTAGATGAAATAACCCTAGTAATTCAGATTAGCGGTAAAACCAGAGGTACAATTCAAGTCCCCGCTCAAAGCGATCGCTCTACCTTGGAAACCTACGCTCGTCAATCAGAAATAGCTCAACGTTATCTCCAAGGGAAAGAAGTTAAAAAAGTCATTGTCGTACCTGATAAGTTGGTTAACTTCGTAGTCTAAAAAAATATTTAATATTTCTGAGTCAGGGAGGTTTTTTGTGTCCAAGGCCGTAGTTGAGGAAAAACCCATCCTGACATACCTGTCGTCGTTGTAATATAACTCTCAAGATTTACCTAAAACGGAAGCACAGTTAGAGGTAAAATTTAAATCATTGTGCTTAAAAAACTAAAATGACTACAGATATCAACGATATTCTCAACTTGTTTCGTGATTTTGTCAGTACACGCGATTATCAAAATAACCCGATTTTAACAGTCTATGTAGATATAGATTCCACCAATCCTGAAAATCAAAGAGTTAATCCCGCTTGGCAAATCGAACTCAAAAACGAACTCAAGCGATTTGAGTCGGAAGAATTAGATCCCCAAGAAATGAAGCGTTTAAGTGCTCAAAAAATTATCTCTAACACCGAGCAAATGATTATGGATCGCTTACAAAATCAAAAACCCACCGGGCGATCCGTTGCTTTATTTACCGACTTTAAGGATTTAGTAGCCATCGATCTACCAGTCCCGATGAAAACTCGTGTTTATTATGGCTTACCCCAAATTAAACACCTGTTATTTGCCTTGGATCAATACAAAAAATATCTAGCAATTCTCTTTTCAGGTTCAGAAGTCAGAATCGTGGAAGTATTCCTCACGAGAGCTACTAATGAAATACAGTTATCTACAGAACACGAATTAGCTCGGCGTTTTGGACGTAAATCCAAAACCCTCGCTTTCGATCGCCGTGACCAAGAATATGAACAGCGTTTTATCAAAGAAATGGCCAGTGAAATCAATCAATATTTTCTCGAGAGTTTAGAAGCAGAACGAATCGTTTTTGGGGGAAATCACCAACAAGCAGCCCAAATCAGAAGCGCCCTACATCCTAACGTCAGAGACCTAGTCGTAGCTATTGAACCGATGGATTTCAAATTACCTGAGCGAGATATAGCTGAGATCGTCAAGCCTATAGCCTATGCTTACGAACAAGACCACGACGTCGCTGTCGTGGAAAATCTTCTCTATCAGTATAATAAAAATGGTCCTGCAGTAATCGAAAAACAAGGGGTAGAAATAGCCCTGCAACAGGGTAAAGTAAAAACCCTCGTACTTCCCTACCCCGTGGATACCGCAGAATTTGACTCTTTAATCGTTGACGTTGTTCTCTCAGGAGCTGAGGTAGAATTTGTCTATGGTGAGGGAGCAGATAAACTCAAACAATTTGGTGGTATTGGTGCAGAGTTATACTATTTTGGAAGTTAGCCATCTAAAGCTATGATGTCTCTAGGAAACCTGAATCATCTAGCTTCACAATCAACAGGGAAAAATAAGAAAGTTGTAAATCAGGGCGATCGCTCAGATCTTGATAAATAATCTGATTAGGAAAGGTCGCTCTTTCGACGATCATTGCTCGATTTAAAAGGTTATATTTAGCCAGAATTTGCCAAACTTGAGAGTAAACAGAGCTAACCTTCATTAAAACCACTACTTCCGCCCATTGGAGCACATTTTCTAACTCAATTACCGAATAAAGAGCAGGTAAAATAACTAGTTTTTGCTTCCAGAGAGTCAAAGGAATACCCAAAGCAGCCGCAGCAGCCAGAGGAGAACTTACACCGGGTATAGCTTCAACCTTAGCTTGGGGATACATTTGCCGGAGATTTTGTGCTAAATAAGTAAAAGTACTGTAAAAACTCACATCTCCCTCACAAGCAAAAGCAACATCCTGATTTTGGGCTAAATATTCCCAAACCAATGTTGCAGCTTGGCGCCAAGCTGGAGTTAAAACCCTCAAATCCTGGACATAAGGAAAATTCAAAACTAGAGTTTTTTGTGCAGGGTTTAACCAATCAGCGATGATTTGCGCAGCTATACCGGGTTTATTACCAACTCCCGCGGGAAAAGCTACTACAGGAGAGTTTTGGAGAATTTTTAACCCCTTGAGGGTGATTAATTCAGGATCTCCTGTGCCTACACTCACACCATATAAAATACCAAGATTATCTAAAGATGCCATTACCTACTCTTATTTTACCAGGGTATCTAGCCCGAAGCCAGGATTATTACCCTTTACAACAAAGTCTCAATGAATTGGGAATACCTACCAGGGTTGTCCCTATCCGTAAAAGAGATTGGTTACCCACCATTGGACGCTCAGTCACTCCCATTCTCAAAAGTATCGACCAAACCGTTAGAGCCATTTTAACCGAATACGGGACTAATCAAGTTAATTTAATCGGTCACTCCGCCGGAGGATGGATTGCGCGGATTTATTTAGGTGAAAAAAGTTACGATCAGCAAATTTGGCAAGGTCATCGGTTCGTTCATACCTTGATTACCCTAGGTACTCCCCATTCTAGTCAGGAACGTTGGACGCGACAAAATCTAGCTTTTGTCGAGGAGAATTACCCTGGAGCTTTTTATCCTCAAGTACGTTATATCTGTGTAGCAGGTAAAGCCGTTTATGGGGAAAAGGGAACATCGAATTGGTTCGCTTATAACAGTTATCGCCTTACCTGTGGTCAAGGGAATACCTGGGGAGATGGGATTACCCCTATTCAAGTAGCCCACCTACCAGGAGCTACTAATTTAACCCTAGAAGGTGTTAGACACGCACCCGGAAACCATGGTCAACCTTGGTACGGTTCCACCGAAATTATCCCTAATTGGATTAGTCCTATTTTCTCTCATGATATAATCTAGGCTTGAGTCAAATTAAACGGTTAAACATGAAGATATCTTCTCCACTGAATCAAGCTTTCGCTAGTAAAAAAGCTCTGAAAGTTATTAGCGGTTTGAATAACTTTGATGAGCAACGGGTAGCAATGATCGCTAAAGCAGCCCAAAAAGGTGGCGCTACCTATATTGATATTGCCGCATCTCCAGTATTGGTACAACGAGTACGTCAAATCACTAGTTTACCTATCTGTGTATCAGCAGTAGAACCAGAATTATTAGCCCAATCCGCTCAAGCTGGTGCAGATTTATTAGAAATTGGTAATTTTGATTGTTTTTATAGTCAAGGACGCTATTTTAGT
>CALGKL010000197.1 GCA_937930495.1 uncultured Gloeocapsa sp. | reverse complement strand
ATTGTAGAAAGATTTTAAAAGATGGAGGTAAATTAACGATGATTACTCCTAATATAGCCAGTTTAGGGCATAAACGTTTTAAACAATATTGGCGAGGACTAGAAACCCCACGTCATTTATTTTTATTTTCTCCCCAAACTTTAAAAACTTTGGCTATAAAAGCAGGATTTACGAAGATAAAATGTTTTAGTGTTATTTCAATTCGACAGATAATTAGTCCGGGAATTTTACAAGCATCTTTAGAGATTGAGAATAAAAATAAAGGTTTATCAACTAACTTTAAAAAATATAGAGCCAACTTATTAGCTCTACAGGAATTAACTTTAAAAATTACCAATGATAATATTGGTGAATGTGTGGTTTTACTCGCTGAAAAATAATCAAGGTCAAGTTGATTCTACAGTTTGGGGTTGTTGTTTCACTTTTTCACTCACCCATTGGGTGATGATATGGGATAATAAACCAACAGGACCTGCAAAAAGACATAAAATCAGAGAATGTATAGTCCATACTCCCGTTTGTTGACCTTGTTGATAAATCCAACGACCTACGAATAAATCCATAACCAGAAAATGTACCCAACCTGTAGCTGCTGCTGCTTCATCGCTAAAAAAACGAGCAATATCAGCGAGTTGGGGGTTAGCTAAAGCTTGGGCTGATTCGCCAGTAATTGCACCAGAAATAAAGTAAATATACAGAGCAATTAAAGGAATAAAAGGTAGATAAGATTGGATTATTTTTTTAGTTATTCCCCAATTAGGAAGGAGAATCATTAACGTCCAAAAAGGTAAGACGAAAAGATTGGCGAGGTTAAATAAATTAGTAGTGGTTAACATCAGTAATTATCTTGTGAATTTAGTACCTAAATAGAGTGCAGCAACTTTGGGGTCATGAAGCAATTCTTCTCCCTTACCACAAAAGCGATCGCGTCCACTTTCTAAAACATAACCCCGATGAGCCATTAAAAGGGCTTTTTTAGCGTTTTGTTCCACTAGAATAATCGCTTTTCCCTGTTGATTAATACTTTGAATTTGTTTAAAGACGTTATCAACCAAGATAGGAGATAAAGCAGCGGAGGGTTCATCTAATAGAAGTAAATCCGGATCAAGCATTAACGCTCTACCCATAGCCAACATTTGACGTTCTCCCCCGGAGAGAGTTCCTGCGGCTTGACGGCGTCGTTCTGCTAGGATAGGGAAGAGTTCATAGATATTGTTTTTGCGTTGTTTGATAGACCCAGAACTAATAAAGGCGCCCATTTCTAGATTTTCCTCTACGGAGAGGGAGGGAAAAACGTTGGCTACCTGTGGTACATAACACATACCTTTAGGAACGATTTGATTAGATTTGAGTCCGCTGATATTTTCTCCTTTAAAGATAATTTTGCCCTGATTGGGTTTAAGCAGTCCAAAAATCGTTTTAGCCAGGGTAGACTTACCCGCACCATTAGGACCGATTACGGCGACGAGTTCTCCGGGGGCGATGTTAAAATTAACACCTTGTAAGATATTTAAATCAGGGTTATACCCAGCGTAAACCCCTTCTACGGTTAATAAATAGGTCATCAGACTAAGCAGGAGTTTTTTGTAAATCGGGACGCTCTTCCGCGATAATTGCTCCTTCTACGGGACAGACTTGTAAACAGATACCGCAATCGATACAGGTAGCAAAGTCAATCCAATACCAATCTGTACCTTTAGTATTTTTGCCAGGACCTGGGTGAATGCAGGCTACAGGACAAGCATCTACGCAATCTGCTACACCCTCACAGGTTTCGGTCAAAATAGTATGAGCCATGTTTAATCTCCTGCTTAATATAACTTTACAGATATTCTATCTTAGCTTGACCTTCAGTATCAACCCAAGCTAGATGCAAAATATTACAATCATGAGCATAAGCCCGAATATTAGCGCGATCGCTTGTACCTAAATCTAACTCGACTCTGACTAGATGTTTAGAATTGCGCAGTTTTTGGGCGTAGAGAATAGCGGCGCTGATAGCTTGGTCGTTTTCAGGTATAACCAACCAATCCACAGGGGGAGTTTCTTTAGGTAAACCGGAGGTAGAGAGTAAACAAGCGTGTAAAGCTTCGATATTGAGAGCAAAACCGATACCTGGTAAACTTTCTCCTTGGGGATGATAGATTTCTAATAATTGGTCGTATCGTCCTCCCTGTCCGAGAATTTGCCATTGTTGGTTAGTATAGCCGAGGATTTTAAAGGTTATCCCACTGTAATAGTCAATGCTTTGTAGTAGGCTTAAATCTAGGGTAAGGGGGATTGTGGCGGTTTGAGAGAGAAGTTCACAGAGAAATTGGAGATTACCAACGATTTTTTGCCCTGAAGCTGGTAGACTGAGATTATTAAGTTTAGTTAGGACGGTTGCGGGGTCACCGCGCAAATCAAAAATAAATAAAGCGCGATCTAAAAGTTCTTCACTCAGGGATAATTTTTCTAACCCAACGCGATCGAGATTAGCGATACAATGGCGCACTTGTTGACGGAGAGACGCGGGAAAAGGTGCTAACAGGGATTGGGTTAAACCTACTTCCCCTAAAACGATTTGCCATTGATTGACGCCGAGTTTTTCCAGACAATCAGCGATTAGTAAGAGGATTTCTAAATCAGCCAGATTACCACCGGCGAAAAGTAGTTCTACACCTGCTTGAAAAAATTCTAACTGACGTCCATGATATCCTGAAGGCGGGTTACGAAAGATGTTAGCTCGATAACACAACCGTTGAGGATAGTTACTATTGGACATTTTGGTTACAGCAGCACGAGCGATAGAAGCGGTTAAATCTGGACGTAATCCCAGTGCTGCTCCTTGCTGTTGTTGCAGTTGAATAATTTTTTCCGGTTCGATCGCCTGTTTAGCCACTAAGGTTTCTAACCATTCGATCGTCGAGGTAACGATGCGTTGATAGCCCCAGCGAGAGAAGATTTCCTGGAGGCGATCGTTAATCCAGGATTTTTGGGCTACTTCTAGGGGTAATAAATCTCTTGCTCCTGCTGGTGGTTGATGAATCATACTAATCTCGATTTATTTCTTTTTACCGAATAAGTTAGAAAAGAGTCCTGATTTTGCTTTTTGCTCTTTGACTTGAGTTTTGCCTTCTTTATTTTGTTGGTCTAGGGCTTCTTTAGCTTCTTTTACTATAGGATTGTTCGGGTCAGTTTGCCAAGCTTTAGCGATATGAATTTTAGCTAAACCGGGGCTATTTTGCTCTATATAGATTAACCCTAACATAGCGTGACAATTACTATTATTGGGTTCTATCTGTAGAATATCCCTTAATTCTAGAATCGCTTCTTTATACTTATGGCTTTCTCGATATTCTTGGGCTCTTTTGAGACAAGCTTCTACTGGGGAGACTTTCTCTGATTTTTCTTTTGGCGGTATTTGTGTAGTTTCTCCTTCTGGAGATATTTCTGTAGGCTTGGGCAATATTCCTGAGTCTGGTATTCCCTGTTGTCTTCTCACTTGGCTTTTTTGAGTTTCTTTAAAGACTAGGTAAACTAGGTTAATTTCGCTGATTTGGGCGATTTTATCTGGGATAGTATCTAGGTCTCGATATTGATCCATCGCTAGAGCGTTAATCAGTTTATGATAGATTTCTTCTAACTTACTTCCCGCTTTAGCTAGGGATTTGGCTGTATCTGAAGCTAGGGTTAATCTTCTTCCTTCGGCGGCGATGGTTTTCGCTTTTTGGGATAATAACAGTTGATGTTCGGCTCTAGACTTTTCTTTGCTCAGGTGTTCGTAAGCAGGGTTAACTAAACGAGCTAAGATATTACCAGCCTGTTCTTTAGCTTGGGGATGATTAACCTTACAAGTGTCTGGGTGTAATTTGGGAGCGATTTTGAGATATCTAAGGCGAATTTCCCGAGGGTCTGCATCGAGAGGTACTCCGAGAATGGCGTGATAATCGGTAATATCTAATTTGAATAACCCTTGTTTAATTTCCAATGGCATAATTTTGTGTTCCTAGAATCATATTATTTATTATTGATTATCCCATTTTCCCCAGGGTGGAGTGTTTAACAGAGCTTGACTCAGAGAATTATGAATCTTACCGTTAGTAGCAAGGATACGACCTGATGCCATGTTTAAGGGTTGTTGGTCGTAAGCGGTGATTTTTCCCCCTGCTTCTTCTACTATAACTATTCCCGCGGCGATATCCCAAGGTTTGATCCCTCTTTCCCAGTAACCATCGATTCTCCCGGCGGCGACATCGGTTAAATCCAAAGCGGCTGAGCCACTGCGACGTACTCCTTGGGTAAGATGAGTTAGATAACAGAATTCTCGATAATTATTATCTTGGGTTTCGCGGCGATCGTAGGCAAAACCTGATACTAGTAAACTTTGCTCTAATTTGGGTGTGTTGGAGACTCTGATGGTTTGACGATTACAGGTAGCCCCTAATCCTGTAGCAGCGCGAAATAATTCGTTACGAAAGGGGTTGTAAACCACTCCTACTCTAGGTATTCCTTGGATTAATAACCCGATAGATACCGCAGCGATGGGGTAACCATGGGCGTAGTTGGTTGTACCATCTAGGGGGTCGATCGCCCAGAGATACTCTTGACTACCTTTGTCGATCGCTCCCCCTTCTTCTGCTAAGAGGGAGTGATGGGGAAAGTGTCGCTGGATGATTTCAACGATCGTTTTTTCCGATTTAGTATCTATTTCCGTGACTAAGTCTCCTGAGCGTTCTTTTTCTTTGATTATCTGCAATTGTCCCCAAGATTCTAGAATAATCGCCCCTGCTGCTAAGGCTGCTTCTGTGGCAATATCTAAAAAAATTGCTAGTGATTGTGACTGCATGATGGTTAACCTCCTCCTACTATAGTAACTACTTCGAGGCGATCGCCTTGTTTAATTTCGGTTTGTTGCCAATATTGTCTATGGAGGATTTCCCCGTTATATTCTACTACCACCAATCGAGGGTTCAAATGCAATTGTTCTAACAGTTGGGGTAGGTTAAGATTGGGGTTACATTGATGGGTTTCCCCGTTGACTTGTACAATGATTTGGTTCATTTTCCTAATTGAGAGAGAAGGTTTTGGGTTGCTTGGGTGGGGTTGTCCGCTTCCATAATCGCTCGTACTACTGCTATTTTTTTAGCTCCGGCGGCGATTACTTCCCCTAGGTTAGAAGTATCGATACCTCCAATAGCATACCAAGGAAGGGGGGAGTTAGCTACGGCGTAGCGGACGTAGTCTAATCCTGCGGCTGGTTTTCCTGGTTTGGTAGGGGTTGTATAGACGGGTCCTACCCCTAGGTAATCTGCTCCTTCTGAGATCGCCTTGCTCATTTCTGCAGGAGAAGTGGTGGAACGTCCGATAATCCCTTGGGGTCCGAGTATTTGTCTAGCTACCGCTATGGGTAAGTCTTGTTGTCCGAGGTGTATTCCGTCTGCTTTGACTGCTAAAGCCAGGTCTAGGCGATCGTTAATAATAAATAAGGCGTTATATTGGCTCGTTAGTTCCCTGAGTTTAGTTACTTCCTCTAATCTGGTTAAATCATCCCCTTCTTTGCGACGATATTGTACCAGGGGTAATCCTCCTTTGAGGGAGTCTTCGACTATTTGCAGTAAGTTTGGTTGACTAGAAGTAACTAGATATAAATTGGCATTGTGTAATTTTTGTTTGAGTGGATAGCCTAAGAGTTCACTTTCTAGGGTATAGACTTGATAACGCATTTGCTTAAAGGTTTTACCCATTTCTGGGTTAGAGAGTTTCCCGTATTCCTCTAGTACTCTTAAAGCTTCTTGGACTCTGGCTATATTGGCTTGTAGTAAAGCTTGTATGTCCTTTCTTTCTTCTTCTTGAGGATGAGTCAAGGTTGTACCTACATCTTGGGGTGTATCCCTGGACATTTTTAATTCTAGATGATGGTAAGCTGCTAAACTAGAGCGCATTTCTTTGCATTTTTGGGACAGATTAGGGTTATTTAGACCAAAACGTGCCCATTCTTCCATGACTCTTAGTCCTTCTCTAGCTCTATCTAGGTTAGCATCTAAAATACGGTTAATTTTGGCGTCAATCATAGAGTTGATAGGTTGATTTCTCTCTTACTGTAGGGTAAGTCTTGGTTGATAGCTTCGATTTCTTCGTTTTCTAATTGGTTAATCTGTTCAATATAATTGTCTAGAATTTGGCTCATACGTTGATTATAAAAACGGTGTAAGCTATAGTTGGGGGTGGCTGGAAAACCACGACGAGGTTTGTGACGTCCCCCTGCACCGGGATCAAACATTTGAATACCCTGATTAATAGCCCATTCTATGGGTTGGTAATAACAAGCTTCAAAATGTAGACAGTCAAATTCTTCTAGACATCCCCAATAACGTCCATAAAGATTTTCCCCTTTGCGAATACAAAATGACATCCCGATTGGTTTATGGGGATCTTCTGGAGTAGTGGCAGTAACTAAAACCACGCGATCGCTATAATTGGGATAGAGTTGGGCAAAAAATTTCCTAGTTAGGTATTTACTTCCTCCCCAAAATTTGTCACAGGTATTGCTATAAAAACGATAGATCAAGGGAAATAGATGGTGCGGAATATCTTCTCCTGTCAGTACTTGTATCTGTAATCCGGCGCTGGTGACCGCCTTACGTTCTCTTTTGATGTTGCGTCGCTGATTAGCGTTGAATTGTTGTAAGTAATCGTCAAAGCTGCTAAAGTTTCGGTTAGTCCAGATATAACTATGGTGTAACCAACTCCTAAAACCAAAGTTTTCCACGAGCGATCGCCAATCGGGATCAACAAAGAGAAAATGACAACCATGGATTCGATTACGAGTGCAAAAATGGTCAATCGCTGTGATCATGATTTCGGTGATCGCCAATTCGTTTTGTCCCGGAGCGATTAAAAATCGATAACCTACCGCGGGAGTAAAGGGAGACATACCTAGCAATTTGGGATAGTAGCGAACTCCTAAGCGATAAGCCAAATCAGCCCATTGGTGGTCAAAGACGAACTCACCATAACTATGACTTTTGATATACAGTGGTGCTGCGGCAATTAGTTCTTTTCCTTGCCAAATCGTCAGATGACAGGGTTGCCAACCTGTACTCGGTATCGCACTACCCGATGTTTCGAGGTTATGCAGCCATTCCCATTCCAGAAAAGGAGTTTTCAAAGGTTTAGCTAACCCATCCCAAGCTGATTTAGGGATCTCGGCTATTTTGGCTAACCAGTTGAGCGAGTATGGGGGTTTAACTTGTTCAACCATAAAGATTGTCGGTGTTTTTTTCTCTTTTAACTTAGTATAGAGATAAACTAAAAAAGAATCATAACAAGGGAAAAACTGATGATCGCAGTAGCAATATTAGCAGCGGGACGGGGGACGCGGATGAAATCGGATTATCCGAAAGTCTTACATACCTTGGGAGGTCGCTCCCTCGTCGAAAGAGCTATTAATAGTTGTGCTTTAATTAATCCCGCTCGTTTTCTGGTTATCGTTGGTTATCAAGGGGATTTAGTCAGACAAGCTTTAAGTCATCTGGATAATCTAGAATTTGTTGAACAGTCCGAACAATTGGGTACAGGTCACGCGATTCAAAAGCTATTACCTATTTTGACCGATTTTCAGGGGGATTTGCTGGTTTTAAATGGTGATGTTCCCTTGTTACGTCCTGAAACTATTAACGAACTTTTAATGACTCACAAAAAACATGGTAATGCTGCTACTCTCCTCACGGCACATTTACCCAATCCTAAAGGTTATGGTAGGGTTTTCTGTGATGGTCAAAATCTAGTTACCCAGATCGTCGAAGATAAAGACTGTAACGCCGCCCAAAAACAAAATCACCGCATCAATGCGGGAATTTATTGTTTCAATTGGCAAAAATTAGCTCAAGTTTTACCCAAATTAACCGCTAATAACAGTCAAAATGAATACTATTTAACTGAAGTATTTAATTATTTAGAACAAGTAATGGCTCAAGATATCCCTGATTATTTGGAAATCGTGGGCATCAACGATCGCCAACAATTAGCCGCTGCCTATGATATTTTACAAACTAGGGTTAAAAATGCCTGGATGATTAAAGGTGTCACTATGATTGCTCCTGATACAATCACCGTTGACGACACGGTAGAGTTACATCCAGATGTGGTGATCGAACCCCAAACTCATTTACGGGGTAATACGGTGATTGGGGCGGGAAGTCGCATAGGTCCTGGTACCTTGATCGAAAATAGTCAAATAGGCGATCGGGTGAGCATTCTCTATTCAGTGGTTACCGATAGCGTCATTGAATCTAATACCCGTGTTGGTCCCTACGCTCATCTACGTGGTCACGCTACTATCGGTCCAGGTTGTCGCCTCGGTAACTTTGTTGAGATTAAAAATACTACTATAGGTGCTCAAACCAATGTCGCACACTTGAGTTACTTGGGTGATGCTACCCTGGGAGAAAAAGTTAATATAGGAGCTGGGACAATTACCGCTAATTATGATGGTGTGCAAAAACATCCCACAAGCATAGGCGATCGCTCCTCAACAGGAGCTAATAGCGTTTTGGTGGCTCCTATCAACCTTGGGGAAGATGTTACCGTGGCTGCGGGTTCCGTTGTCACTAAGGACGTCCCGGATGATTCTCTCGTTATTGCTCGTGCTCCACAGGTAGTTAAATCAGGATGGCGACGTCAACGGGATGTTTAGCTAGTTTATGTATTGGTAATGACAATCGCTCGAAAATCGTTAACATTAGTCAAGGTAGGACCTGTAATGACGAGAGAGTCTAATAGGGCAAAAAAAGTATAACTATCGTGATTGGATAAATATTGTTGGGGATTTAAACCCAATTCTCGAGCTCTTTCCAGGGTAGAGGGGGTGATAATTGCTCCGGCGTTATCTTCTGACCCATCGATCCCGTCAGTATCACAAGCGATCGCATAGACCCCCGGAAAACCATCAAGGGCGATCGCCAGAGAGAGTAAAAATTCGGTATTTCGTCCTCCTTTTCCCCCCTTAGTCAGGGTTACTGTGGTTTCCCCCCCGGAAAAAAGTACACAGGGAGGAGAGATTGGTTGTTGGTGACGAACTATTTGTTGGACAATTCCGGCGTGGACTATCCCTACTTCTTTGGCTTCTCCTTGGAGGGAATCACCTAGAATAAGAGTACCATAACCATAACTTTCGGCTAAGTTAGCTGCAGCTTCTAGGGAAAGTTGGGGAGTAGCAATCAGGATATTTTGGACCGTTTTTAAACGTTCGTCTGTGGG
>CALGKL010000196.1 GCA_937930495.1 uncultured Gloeocapsa sp. | reverse complement strand
TCCTCGCTGCTGAGGATTTGGGGAACGCGAAAATATTGGTCTTCGGTTTCTGGCGCTATATTGAGCATCGCTGATGGTTCGATATCTTGAGCTAACTCATCGGGACGAGTAATATTACTGAGTTCGATCGCCCTGGTAGTAGGTTCAACTCCATCAGTATTTAACTCACTGAGCTGCTCAAAATAATCTAAAATACTACTAAGTTGGGTAGTAAATTGGCTTTCTTCGGTGGGAGTCAATTCTAAGCGAGCTAACAGAGCGACTTTTTTAACTTGTTCTTGGTCAATCATGGTTTCTGGTTAAGTTAGAAGAAAACATCTATTTCCGATCGCCCTGTAGTTTTGAGCCAGTTTTGGGCTTCAATATAATTATTAGGAGCAATACGTATAGCTTGTTTCCAATATTCAGCGGCTTTATCAAAAAGAGCCTCAGCTTGATCAAATAACCCTTGTTCTTGAGCCCTTTCCCCCTGATAATGATAGACTACAGCGATATTATTTAAAGCTTGGGGCATTTTCGGATTAAGCTCTATAGCTTGATGATAATATTCTAGAGCTTTTTCGTGTTCACCATTGCTACTGTGAATCAAGCCAATATTATAGAGGATATAACTGCGATCGTTAGCATCCTCTTCCAATTTAAGAGCTTCTTCGTAGTTTTGCAGAGCTTCAGCGTATTCTCCCTCCGCTTGAGCGGACATACCATCGCGATAATAAGCAAAAGCTTCCTTCGATTGTTTATTAGTTGGCAGGATTTTGAGTAAAATATCCGCCATCACAGTAAAACTTTTATCGATAAAGTTATCATTGCGTTGAGTTCTAGGCATATGTAATAGTCAAATCACCAAAAAGTCTAATCTAATCATAGTTTAGATCCAGTACTTGTTGACTTTCACAAACAAAACCTTGATTTAGCCATTGTTGCCAATCTAGAGTAGCTAGAGGGATAACTTGTGGACAAGAAGATTTAATCACTTGCGAAAATAAAGCCCAGACCAGACTTCTACTTATATCTAAACCAGTTTTTAACCACATTTCCTGATTACCAGGAGTACCATAGGTAGGAGCTATAGCTAACTCAATTGGGATTCCTTGGGAAGAGAAAAGAATTTGAGCCAACCATAAAGCACGGGGTAGATGACTACTAGAGGTGATCAATTTAACCTTGTGTACTCCCCAATCTTGGAGAATAGGGATACTATAGAAAAAATTATCAAATGTTGAATCAGCGCACCTTTCTAGAAGTACATGATCTTTAGGTGCGTGTTTAGCCTCAAAGATCAACCAAATACAGGGGGGATCAGAACCGGTAGAGATCAGAACAGGTATCTCTGGCTGAGTCAGAGCCAAATCAGCTGCATAGATTTCCCGATAAATACTTCCTCCTAGAACGAGGATAGCATCTATCGGGTGATTGAGATTAGCGGGTAGGTAAAATAACAACTTAGTCAACAGACTCAGAGCCAGAATACCTAACCCCACCCCTACCAGTTTAAGTATGTTTCTAAGCAGGGAGATCTTTAAGTACTTCTTTAGCAGCAGCGATAGTTTTTTGAACATCTTCCTCTGTGTGAGCTAAAGAAGTAAAACCAGCTTCAAACTGTGAAGGAGCAAGATAGATCCCTTTTTCTAACATACCCCGATGAAAACGACCAAATTTAGTGGTATCAGAAGTTTTTGCCTCTTCGTAGTTATGTACAACTTGATTAGTAAAAAACATTCCGAACATACCGCTAATATTGCCACCTGTGACCGCGTGACCCGTTTCTTGTGCTACTTGGAGTAAACCATCGATTAATTGTTTAGTGATTTGCTCTAGATAAGCATAAGTACCCGGTTTCTGGAGAAGTTCGAGGGTTTTGATTCCTGCGGTCATGGCTAGGGGGTTACCAGAGAGAGTCCCCGCTTGATACATTGGTCCAGCTGGAGCTACTAAAGACATAATTTCCGCCTTACCACCATAAGCACCTACGGGTAAACCACCACCGATAACTTTACCGAGGGTAGTTAAATCTGGAGTTACCCTAAATTTTTCTTGAGCTCCACCATAAGCGATCCGAAAACCGGTCATTACTTCATCAAAAACCAGTAAAGCGCCATTTTCTTGGGTTAAAACCCTTAATCCTTCCAAAAAGCCAGCTTCTGGGGGGATAAAACCAGCATTACCTACTACTGGTTCGAGGATGACTCCAGCTATTTCTCCTGGATTTTGGGCAAAAAGTGCTTTAACCGCTTCTAAATCGTTGTAGGGAGCAGTCAGAGTGTTATTGGTGGTGGTTTTGGGGACACCTGGTGAGTCGGGTAAACCGAGGGTTGCTACCCCTGAGCCTGCTTTCACGAGAAACATATCAGCGTGACCGTGGTAACATCCTTCAAATTTAATGATTTTGTCTCTACCTGTATAAGCTCGCATCAGACGTAAAACTGACATACAAGCTTCTGTCCCGGAATTGACAAAGCGTACCATCTCAATACTAGGTACAGCATCGATCACCATTTCCGCAAGGATATTTTCTTGTACCGATGGCGCACCAAAGCTGGTCCCTTTGTCTAAGGCTTCTTTGAGGGCGTTGATTACTTCGGGATGGGTATGACCACAGATAGCAGGTCCCCATGTTCCTACATAATCGATATACTGGTTACCATCTACATCCCAGATATAGGCACCTTTGACGCGGTCAAAAACTATAGGTTGTCCACCTACGGATTTAAAGGCTCTCACTGGGGAACTTACTCCACCTGGCATTAATTTTTGTGCAGCGGTGAAAATTTCTTCGGATTTAGTAGTATTAAAGGAGTTTGTTGAAACCAATTGTTTTTCCTCTACTGTACTTTTTTTAGGGTAAGGTAATTTTGGAACAGTTTAAAATTTTCTTTCGGTGGTTTGATTTAACAATAACTGATGGAAAAGTTGAGATTGGCGTTGTTTGTTGGTTGGGTTTTGACTTTGGGTGACTAGTTTTGTCTGGGGATTGTTGAGGGTAGTCAGAGTCTGCAGATTTAATTCTGTCTCTTGGGTAGCTAGGTTCACTCCTTGGACTATAGCTGGTGTAGTTGATGATTCTGATGGTTCTGAGGTTGACTGTACTTGTACTGGTTTGCTTAAGTTGAAACCTAATAAACTACTACTAATCATCGTAATTATAATCGAAGCTATCCCCAAAGGTTCTTTAAATACAGCAAAAGTATTAGTTACTGATGGTTCAGGAATATTGGTTACAGCTTGATTGTGCCATACTTCCATTCCCTGTGGCTGTTGATAGCTATTTTGGGGGATAATCGCGCCATTTTTTCCTAAAAAAGGGTCTTTTTTGCGGTGGGATGGCTTTTGGTTTTGATATCGGTTGATTTCTGCTTCAATTTCTAAATCTAAACTACTTAAAGCCGTTTTGAGCTTGGGATGAATTAGCGATCGCTCGGTCATCTTTATGTTAAATATTAAAACAATTTTGCTTTTTAGGCACAATGAATCCTTATAATACTTGAGATTCATAAAAACAGTTTAGCAAGAAAAAGAGAAAAAGATATGATTATCGCCGCTATTCCCCAAACGGTTCAATGGAATTTTTCCGTGGCTCTAGTAATGCTTTTAGCTAATGGTTTGGCGATCGCTATTGGTCGTTTTGCGATTCAAAGTCCTGGTGTCGGTCCTGATTTACCGGTGACTAAACCCGGTTTGTGGCGTAATTTTGGTCTCCCTGAGTTATTAGCTACGGTTAGTTTCGGTCATATCCTCGGCACCGGAATGATTTTGGGATTAGC
>CALGKL010000195.1 GCA_937930495.1 uncultured Gloeocapsa sp. | reverse complement strand
AACAACTTAAACTAGAGGGAAGAAACGAAGAAATCTTACTAGATTATCGACTAGCCCTAATAGACATTATTGCCCATTTGTGTGAAATGTATCGGCGTTCTATTCCCAGGGAAGAATTACCTTTTGAATTATAGAGCATATATATGCTATACTAGATACCTGTTTGATTGGAGATTTTTCTTCACCAGAAAAAACCTTTTAATAAAATGAACGCACTCAAAAAAACTTATGTCTTAAAACTCTACGTAGCGGGGAACACTCCGAACTCAGTGAGAGCCTTAAAAATGCTCAAAAATATTCTCGAACAAGAATTTCATGGTGTTTATGCTCTAAAAGTAATTGATGTTCTCAAAAACCCCCAACTAGCTGAAGAAGATAAAATACTAGCGACCCCAACATTAGCTAAAATACTACCTCCTCCAGTCAGAAAGATTATCGGAGATCTCTCGGATCGCGAAAGAGTTTTAATCGGCTTAGACTTGCTCTACGAAGAAATCACCGAAAGAGACTTTGAAATGTAAAAAGCCCAGAAATAATGTCTAATAGATTAAACAAGTTTTAACGACCTATTTTAAAATATCCACGAATGAATCAACCAAATGCCGAAGGACAAGAAAAAGAAGAACTAGCAATCAAAGGAGTGCGCAAACTCCGGACCATGATCGAAGGTTTCGACGAAATCACCCACGGGGGAATGCCCATCGGCAGAACCACCCTAGTAAGTGGTACCTCCGGAACAGGAAAAACTCTGATTGCTATTCAATTTTTATATAATGGGATAAAATACTTTGATTATCCCGGTCTATTCGTAACTTTTGAAGAATCCCCAGCAGATATTATCCAAAACGCCTATAGTTTTGGTTGGGATCTAGCACAACTGATTCAGGATGGTAAACTGTTTATACTTGACGCCTCACCCGATCCGGAGGGTCAGGAAGTAGTTGGTAACTTCGACCTATCAGCCCTAATCGAGAGAATACAATACGCAATTCGTAAATATAAAGCTAAACTGGTATCTGTAGATTCAGTAACCGCAGTATTTCAACAGTACGATCCAGCCTCAGTAGTCAGAAGGGAAATTTTTCGCCTAGTAGCTAGACTCAAACACCTAGGAGTGACTTCGATTATGACCACCGAAAGGATCGAAGAATATGGACTAGTCGCCCGGTATGGGGTAGAAGAGTTCGTCTCCGATAACGTAGTCATAGTGCGTAATGTACTAGAAGGAGAACGCCGCCGTCGGACGATAGAAATATTAAAACTACGAGGGACAACCCATATGAAAGGAGAATATCCCTTTACCATCACCAAAGATGGAATCAATATCTTTCCCCTCGGAGCGATGCGACTTACCCAGCGCTCGTCTAATGTACGCATCTCTTCAGGGATTAAAACCCTCGATGATATGTGTGGAGGAGGATTCTTCAAAGATTCGATTATCTTGGCTACAGGTGCTACCGGTACGGGTAAAACCCTGTTAGTCAGTAAATTTCTGCAAGAAGGTTGTCGTCAAGGCGAAAGGGCGATTTTATTCGCCTACGAAGAATCAAGAGCCCAACTATCCCGTAACGCTTACTCCTGGGGGATAGATTTTGAAGAGATGGAGAAAAAAGGACTACTCAAGCTAATCTGTTGTTATCCCGAATCAGCAGGATTAGAAGACCACCTCCAGATGATAAAATCGGAAATAGCAGACTTTAAACCCTCTCGTATCGCTATTGACTCCCTCTCAGCAATGGCTAGAGGTGTAACTAACAACGCTTTCAGACAATTCGTGATTGGAGTAACAGGTTACGCTAAACAAGAAGAAATCACCGGATTCTTTACCAATACCACAGACCAGTTTATGGGAGCTCACTCGATCACTGAATCCCATATCTCCACCATCACCGATACGATTATTATGCTTCAATACGTGGAAATTCGTGGGGAAATGTCCCGCGCTATAAACGTCTTTAAAATGCGTGGCTCCTGGCACGACAAAGGGATTAGAGAGTACACAATCAGTCAAGATGGTCCTGAGATTAAAGAATCTTTTCGTAACTATGAACGGATTATCAGTGGTTCACCTACGAAAATTAGTGTGGATGAAAAAAGCGATTTATCCCGGATCGTCAGAAGCGTTAAAGATAAAACTGAAGACGACTAATTATGGAAAAAACAGAGATAGTCATTATCGGGAGTGGGGTAGGTGGTCTTTGTTGTGGCGCCCTTTTGGCTTACTATGGTTTTAAAGTGACCGTCTGTGAAAGTCACTCCCTACCCGGAGGAGCAGCCCATGGTTTTGAACGTCAGGGATATAAATTTGACTCAGGACCTTCCCTCTACTCAGGTCTATCCTATTCCCCTTCCCCTAATCCCCTCAGACAGGTGTTAGACGCTATCAAAGAAGATGTGGATTGGGTACAGTATAACAGTTGGGGTTGTTTCCTCCCGGAGGGTTATTTCAACGCCGAAGTAGGCTCAAATCAGTTCGAAGAAATTCTGTTAAAGTTAAGGGGAGAAGCAGCAGTCCAACAATGGCGTCAGCTGTTAACAGCGATCGCTCCTCTCTCGGAAGCGGTAATGAAAATTCCTACCGCTGCAGTACGCACCGATTTAGGCGCGATATTTACCCTGGGTAAGTTTCTCCCCTCAATGTTACCCTATCTAGGCCAAATACCTCTGTTAACCGGTGCTTTTGACCGAGTGATTAAGGGGATAGTTACTGATCCTTTTGTCTATAACTGGCTGAATCTACTCTGTTTTTTACTCTCAGGATTGCCTTTAGAACATACTAGCGCCGCTGAAGTGGCTTTTATGTTCGCTGATTGGTATCGTCCTCACGTCGCTTTAGATTATCCTGTGGGGGGAAGTGGGGCGATCGCCAGCGCTTTAGTCAGAGGTTTAGAAAAATACGGCGGTAAATTACAATTAAACGCTCACGTCAGCGAGATAATCGTCGAAAAACAACGCGCCGTGGGGGTCAAATTGCGCAATGGTTCAGAAATTAGAGCCACAAAAGCAGTGATTTCTAACGCTTCCGTCTGGAATACCCTGGATTTATTACCTCCATCTACCCTACCCGAGGATTATCGACGCCAACGGGCTAATACGCCACCATGTGACAGTTTTTTACATCTTCATCTCGGGATCGATGGGACAGATTTACCCCAAAACTTAGGATGTCATTACATTGTCCTCAAAAATTGGCAGTTGACAGCTCCCCAAAATCTAGTAGCCATATCTATCCCTTCGGTCTTAGATCCTAGTTTGGCTCCTGTGGGGAAACAGGTCATTCACGTTTATACCCCTGCTACCGAACCCTATGAATTATGGGCTAATTTAGAGAGAAATAGTCGAGCTTATCAACAACTCAAACAAAAACGAGCCGAGGTAATGTGGCAAGCTCTCGAAAAGATTATCCCAGATATTCGTAGTCGTTGTGAGGTGACTTTGGTGGGAACTCCTCTGACCCATGAACGTTTCTTACGTCGTTACCGAGGATCTTACGGACCTGCTTTAAAAGCAGATCAAGGATCTTTCCCTGGTAATCATACCCCCTTACCTGGTTTATTCTGTTGTGGTGATTCTACTTTCCCGGGTATCGGTATCCCCGCTGTCGCTGCTAGTGGCATGATTCTCGCTAATACCCTCACTCCTATTGAGAAACATTTATCTTTATTACGTACCTAAAAATGTCCGAAAATCCAGGTAAAAACCTAAAAATAGCTCTATTTGGGACAAGCGCTGATCCACCCACCGCGGGACATCAGGAAATCCTCACTGGATTATCCCAAAATTATGATCTAGTAGCGGTATGGGCTTCCGATAACCCCTTCAAACAACATCAAACTCCCCTAGAAGAACGTCAAAAAATGTTAGCCTTGTTAATAGAGGAAATAAATAACTCGGAAAACATTGTCCTACGAAAAGACCTGAGCGATCGCCGTAGCTTAAATAGTCTACAACAAGCCAAACAAATCTGGGGTTCCCAAGCAGATTATACTATGGTCATAGGCTCGGATTTGGTCGAACAAATAGCCAGTTGGTATAAAATTGAGGAGTTACTAAAACAGGTGGAAATTCTGATTGTACCTCGTCAAGGATATCCGATTAAAAGTCAATCTCTAGAAAAGCTCAATAGTCTCGGGGGGAAGTACGCGATCGCTCAATTTGCGGTTCCCGCTATTTCCTCTACTAACTATCGTGAAAAGAAAGACCAAACCATGTTAACCGAAGCTGTAGCTAATTATATCAACCAGAAGAGATTATATCGGCAGTCGTGAGTCAACCACTAGCAGATTTTAAAGTTGGAGTCGATAACGTTATATTCTCCATAGATACTGTCACTAATCGTCTTCTAGTACTTTTAGTCAAAAGACGAGAAGAACCTTTTTTAGGAAAATGGAGTTTACCAGGGAGTCTCGTCCGTCAGGGAGAATCTCTAGAAAAAACAGCCTATCGGACTTTGGCTGAGAAAATTAGCGTCAGTAACTTATATTTGGAACAATTATATACTTTTGGAGGACCAAACCGCGACCCCAGGGAATCTCCCGATAGTTTTGGGTGTCGTTATCTCTCGGTCAGTTATTTTGCTTTAGTCCGATATCCCGAAGCTAAACTACTCTCACCCTTTAACCAATATAGCAGTTGGCATGAAGTGAAAAAAGTTCCCCAATTAGCCTTTGATCACAATCAGATTCTCAATTATGGTTATCAACGCTTACGCAATAAACTAGAATATAGCCCCATCGCTTTTGATGTTTTACCAGAAGTATTTACTCTCAATGATTTATACCAATTTTATAGTACCGTTATGGGGGAAAATTTCGCTGATTACTCCAATTTTCGCAGTCGTTTGCTGAAATTGGGCTTTTTACTCGATACGGGAGAGAAAACCTCCCGGGGAGCGGGAAGACCCGCTACTCTCTACCGTTTTGATGCGGAAGCTTTCGCTCCTTTTCAAGATAAACCCCTGGTTTTTATTTGAAATGCTCGGTTTTTTGAACTTAAATAAACCATCGGGTTGGACTTCTCACGATTGTGTAGCAAAAGTTAGACGGTTGTTAGGATTAAAAAAAGTAGGACACGGGGGAACTTTAGATCCTCTGGCTACGGGAGTATTACCTATAGCGGTAGGGAAAGTGACTCGCTTAGTGAATTTTTTACCTACTGATAAAGTCTATCGCGCTCTAATCCGTTTCGGCGTAAAAACAACTACCGATGATTTAGAGGGAGAGATAATCGACAAAGTTGAAGCTAGTGGTTTAACTTTGCCAGAAATTGAAGCTAAATTAGCTGATTTTCTCGGCGAAATTCAGCAAATTCCCCCAGCTTATAGCGCTATCTCTGTAGGAGGAAAAAGATTATACGAGTTAGCCA
>CALGKL010000194.1 GCA_937930495.1 uncultured Gloeocapsa sp. | reverse complement strand
AAAATTTTTTGGAGAGCGGAAATTTGGCTATTTCTTCCCAAAAGAAAAATCTGCTTAATTTTTGACCAAGTTAGTCCAGAACTTTTTACTAATTGTTCGCAAATATCTATAGTTTGCGTAATCAAAGGATCAAGTAAACCTTCAAACTCTTGGCGATTGAGAGAAAAAGTTTCTCTTGCTCCTAATCCTAGAGGAATGTCAATTTTTGCTGCATATTTTTGGCTTAATTGATGTTTCAGTTGCCGACATGAATCAAAGATAATTTCTTTAAGTAACCAAGAGGTTTCTGATTCCAGCTGTTGGCGAAGTTTCAGACTGCACTTTTGTTTGAGATAGTCAAAAATGAGATGTTCAAGTTCTAGAACCTTACCATAGTTTAATGATTGAGGGATACCTAAGATTTGATAACCCTTCTTTTTTTTCTGCAGTAAAGTTGCGTCAAATGTTCCGCCTCCGAGGTCGTAAACTAAGATAATATCTCCTTGGTTAATAGGGTAATATTCTCCATAATAAATAACAGCAGCTAGCGGCTCTTCTACTAATCTTACCTCAGTAAAACCAGCTTTTTGGGCTGCTTGAGCCATTAAGTTACGTTTAGATTTATCGTAGATAGCGGGAACAGTAATTACAGCTTTAGTTAGAGTTGTTATCCCCTTGATTTGTGTAGTTAACTTTTCAGCTTCTTGCTTAAGTTTTTTAATAACTTCTGTGACCAATTCTTCGGGTAAAAAAGAAGCATCACCCAATATATAGGGATTAGAGGTCCCCAAATCTCGTTTAAACTCTCTTTGATATCGTTGAGGGTTTTTTTGCCGATTATTTTCCGCTGCTTGACCTACTAAAATTTCTCCTTGTTCGGTGAGAAAAATACTTGAAGGGAGAGCGTATCCTTGACTAGGGGGTAAAGGAATTGGGAGAGGTTGACCGTCTATTAAGATAGCAGCACTTGAGTAACAAGTACCCAAGTCAATCCCTAAATACATGATGATTAGCTCCTTGTTTTGGATCTAAGCTCAAAGGAAGCTTATTAGGTTTATATGGTGATTTTAGCAAATATATAAATCGTTTTAAGTCTCCGGTTACAAATTTTTAATCAAGTTGTAATTAGATTAATTAAGTACCTAGATAGTTTAAGATCAACGGTAGAGGGAAAATGGACATTGCAAGAGGTTGTTGACTAAAGATGAACAAAGCAGTAAAAGACGTTCAAGTGTTGCCAATTGCCGCAGATACTACAGTATTGAGATCGCGCACTTGGAATAGACTAAAATTTGAGATAGAATACGGCTTGCAAAGAGGAACAACCGCTAATAGCTATCTGCTCACAGGCGATCGCACGGTTTTACTCGATCCCCCAGGAGAGTCTTTTTGTGATATTTTCCTGCAAAATTTGCAACAACGAATAGACGTCAAAACCATAGACTATGTAATCCTAGGTCACCTCAACGCCAATCGTGGTTACACCCTCAAGGCTTTATTGACTTTAGCACCCCAAATTACCTGTGTCTGTACCAATCCAGGGGCGATCGTCCTTGGGGAAATCTTTGGGGAAAGTCTTCCCTCAAGACAAATTATCAGGGGAGAAGAGAGTTTAGACATAGGTAAAGGTCATCGGTTAGAATTAATCCCTATCCCTCTTCCCCGTTGGCCCGACGCACTAGCTACCTATGATCCTCAAACCCAAATTCTCTATACAGACAAACTGTTTGGGGCTCATGTTTGTGGGGATCAGGTTTTTGATGAAGGGTGGAGGGTTTATCAACAGGATAGACGTTATTACTTTGACTGTTTAATGGCTCCGAGTGCGAAACAAGTATCTAGCGCCCTGAGTAAATTAGGGGAAAAAGCGGCTAAAATCTATGCTACAGGTCATGGTCCCTTGGTGCGTTATGGACTCCAGGAATTAACCCAATCCTATCAAGAATGGTTACAACAGGAGAAAAACCAGGAATTGAGTGTGGCTTTGATCTATGCTTCGGCTTATGGTAACACAGCTACTTTAGCGCAGGCGATCGCTCGGGGAATTAGTAAAGCAGGAGTTAGGGTAGAATCAATCAACGCGGAAATAGCCGACGCTGAAACAATCAAAACCGCGGTCACCACAGCGGATGGTTTTATCTTTGGTTCACCTACTTTAGGTGGTCACGCTCCTACTCAAATCCAAACAGCATTGGGGATCACCCTAGCTAACGCTGATACCCAGAAACTAGCGGGAGTATTTGGCTCTTATGGTTGGAGTGGAGAGGCGATCGACTTTTTAGAAAGTAAATTACGGGATGGGGGTTATAGTTTTGGTTTTGAACCAATCAGGGTTAAATTTACCCCTACGGAAGTAGTTTTAAAAACCTGTGAGGAAGCGGGGACCGATTTTGCTCAAGCTTTGAAAAAGGCTAAAAAAGCGAAAACCCCACGTCCTTCGGTCTTAAGCGCTACAGCTAATTATACAGACCAAGCTTTAGGGCGGATCGTTGGCTCTCTATGTATCGTTACGACCCAACAGGGAGAACTTAAAAGCGCGATGCTCGCTTCTTGGGTATCTCAAGCTACCTTTACCCCTCCCGGGATTACCGTCGCCGTCGCTAAAGAAAGAGCTATTGAATCTTTATTGTATCAAAATAGTAATTTTGTCCTCAATATTCTGGCTGAGGGAAAACATTTAAAACTGATGAAACATTTTCTCAAACCCTTCGCCCCAGGAGAAGATCGCTTTATCGGGGTAGAAACCAGCACAGCTAATAATGGTTGTCCCATTTTAAGGGATGCTTTAGCTTATCTAGAGTGTAGAGTTGCTAACCGTATGGAATGTGGCGATCACTGGTTGATTTATGCGATCGCCGAATCGGGTGAGGTACTGCAACCTACCGGTGTAACCGCTGTCCATCACCGTAAATCTGGTAATCATTATTAAGAATTATTGAGGGTTTGGACCTATGATTATTTAAAAGCGTCTTTGAGAGCGGTACGCGCGGCTAAATGATTACGAGTAGAGGTGAGGATTTCCGCTTCTCTATCTAATCTAGCTGCTGTATCGCGCATTTCTAAGAGCGTTTGTTGTTCAGAAGCTACATCATAGAGATTACTAGCAATCCAGTAAGATAACTCTACAGGAAGAGCGGGTAAATCATCGGGTAATTCTATCTTTTGATCGGTTAACTTAGCGGATAAACGTACCACATCTTCTAGTAAACTTTTAACATCTTGAGCTTTTGGGTTAAGATCCTCATTGGTAGGCTTATCCTCAAACCATTCGACTAAACCCACGAGATAGGGTTTCTCCCGAACAAACTCTAGTACCCGAAAACGAGATTGTCCCATAGTCAATATCTTCATGCGATCATCAGGTAAGCGCTGAAGATGGATAATTTCGGCACAACAGCCAATTTGTGCTACTTTACCCTCTACAGGATCGACCATGAGTACCCCAAAACGACTATCGGTTTCCAAGATAGTATTCATCATGATTCGATAACGGAATTCAAAAATATGCAGTGGTAGAGGACGTCCTGGAAATAACACTACCTTGGGGAGGGGAAATAAAGGAAGTTCTCTAACGGCGATTGAAGAAGGAGATTCCATGAAACTATAATCTTAAATTGATAGCTACTTGTCTCTACTTTAACTAATTTTTCCACCTATGTTGTTTTTAGCAAAATTATGACCACAATTTCTCCTAATCCCGACGATTTGATCGCCGCTTTAACTAGTACAACTGATTTGAATTTTGCCTTACCCGATCCCGAAGATGAAACCATCGCTGAAAGCGAGTTTCAAATAAAGTTAGAGCAAATTTGGCAAGTTTGCGAACGCTTTGATTTACAGACGGATATCTGGAGAGGTCGAATTCTCAGAGCCATACGCGATCGCGAAAAGAGGGGAGGAGATGGTCGAGGTACAGGTTTTATCAACTGGTTAAAAAACCGTGAAATTACCAAAAGTCAAGCCTATGCACTGATTCAATTGGCTAATAGTGCTGATACCTTACTCGCTGAAGGAAAATTAGATCCTGATAGTATCAATAATTTTAGTAAACGCGCTTTTGTCGAGACCGCCAAATCAGCACCAGAAATCCAACAATTAGTTAGTGAAGCAGCACAACAGGGAGAAAAAATCACCCGTAGGGAGGTACAACAACTAGCTGACCAATGGACGAGTTTAAATTCAGAACTTTTACCCTCAGAAATTAAGGAAAAAGCCAGTAATGGTTCTTTACCTCCTCGTCACCTCGTTCCTTTGCTCAGAGAAATGGAGAAATTACCCGAACTTCACCGGAAAGAAATTCAACAAGAAGTGGCGACTAATCCTGATTTAGATACCGTCAAACAAGTTACCACTCAAGCGCGTAATTTAGCTAAATATCTGGATTTAGCAGGTCAAGTACAGACTCTTAATAGTGGCTCTTGTGATCTAGAATTGGCTTTAGAAGAGGCTTTACGTCTGGATCTGTTATCTAACACCTCTGAATTGGTTAAACAAGCGAGTCAGTTAGAACAAAGTGTCGCTAAACTCTATGTCACCTGGAAACGACTCAGAAGTGTTGCCGATCGCCTTTATGTAGAAACGGGTGCGAGTAACCCTCACTTGCGTTCCCTATTAACTTGTTTAGAAACCTTGACGGGAGAATTGATTCAAATTCAGTTAGACGAAACCGGTAATTCTGTAGTCCGTCTTCAGATTTTTGATGGTCATAACTAAGCTATGGAGATATTTTTTACTTTTATCACCTATGAACGTCCCTTCCTTACCCCCTTGGTGACTCATCATGGAACTTGGAAAGTTAGGGAGGGTTTGATTGTCTACTTAGTTGACCAAGAGGGTAGAGTAGGAAAGGGTGAAATTGCTCCTTTACCCTGGTTTGGTTCAGAAGATTTCTCACAAGCTTTAGTATTTTGTCAACAATTAAAGAAGGAAAAATTTACGGAAAATATCCTAGAAAATATTCCTGCTCAATTAACCGCTTGTCAATTTGGTTTAATAACCGCTTGGGAAGATTTGCTATCACCTGTCACAATCCCAGAAGATTCCCTTGATTATAGTTATCTACTTCCTAGGGGAGAAAAAGCTATCTCTATCTGTCAGGAAGAAAGAAAAAAGGGGAGAAAGACCTTTAAATGGAAAATCGCTACACAACCTCTAGAAACAGAATTGCAGATTTTTAGTCAACTCGTTGCGGTGTTAAAAGGGGCTAAATTGAGGTTAGATGCTAATTGAGGGTTAAACGAGTCAGAAGCGATCGCCTGGTTGAGTATAGCTGATCAAATCAAGGTGGTGGAATTTCTGGAACAACCCCTACCACCGCAAGAATTTACCACCATGTTAGAGTTAAGTAAAAAATATCAGACGGCGATCGCCCTAGACGAATCCGTAGCTACCTTAACAAAATTAGAAACTTGTTATCACCAAGGTTGGCGAGGAATTTATGTGGTTAAACCGGCGATCGCGGGTTCACCCCAGAAACTGCGACAACTCTGTCAAGAATATCAACTAGATATCGTCTTTTCTTCCGTATTGGAAACAGAAATCGGAAGACAAGGGATCCTTAAATTAGCCAAAGAATTAAACTTAACTCGTCCCCTGGGTTTTAGCGTCAATCAGTGGTTCAAAGAAAACTAGAAGAACAAACAAATAACAACTGGTTAGTCAATTACGATAACCAACAATTTAACAACCAAGTACGGGAGTTTATTAACCTATTAGAATCCACTTGGCAAAAATCACACCCCCCCAAAATTCTCCTAGCTGAAAATAACCCCTATCTATTTTTAGCCCTATTTTTAGCCTCTGTTATCCTCGACTACCCTATTTTTCTGGCTAATCCCTCCTGGAGTCCTTCGGAATGGACACAAGTTAAGCAACTGATCCAACCTTCACTGCTTTGGGATTCAACCCAAGGGCAATTTATTCCCTGTGACTTTCCCGACAATCCCTCTACTGACTTTCCCGGAAAAATCATGATTCCCACCGGAGGAAGTTCTGGTCAAATTCGCTTTGCTATGCACAATTGGGATACTCTTACTGCTTCGATTAAGGGTTTTAGTGAATATTTTGCCCAAAAAACGATTAATTCCTGTTGTCTGCTTCCCCTCTATCACGTCAGCGGTTTAATGCAATGTTTACGTTCATTGGTAACGGGAGGAAAACTGCTGATTTTATCTTACTCAGACTTAAAAAATAACCATATACCCTCATTTCCTACCCAAGACTACTTTATTTCCCTAGTCCCCACCCAGCTACAATTTTTCTTGACCTCAAATCCTCTGTGGCTATCTGGATTTAAAACCATTTTACTAGGTGGTGC
>CALGKL010000193.1 GCA_937930495.1 uncultured Gloeocapsa sp. | reverse complement strand
TTGGCAAAATCACGAGTTAGTAGTTAAAGTCGATTCTCCCGACAACCTTAAGAAGTTATCTCTCTCTAAACCAGAACATCTTCAAGGTTATACCTTACTACTATTTATTTCTAAACAGAATCTGCCTAATCCTGAAACTCTCCACACTATTCACCAGCTCTTAGAAGAAGGATTGAACCTACCTTATACTCTCAAAATAGTTGATATTACTAAACATCCCGAACAAGCAGAAAAATTCAACGTCTCAGCTACACCGACTTTAGTGAGAATTCAACCCCAACCAATTAGACGTATTGTGGGCGAATTTGACAATTGGCAACGTGTCTTACAAGTTCTCACTAGCTGACCGATTAAGCTAAGGTTTCCGGACAATAACCGAGTCCTTTCGTAAACTGTTCGCGGAAAGCTTCGATATCACTAGTATCGGGACTACCGTATGAAACGATCGCTACTTGATAACGACGCATAACTTCAACAACGGTTTGACCAGTTTCTAAACTCCAAAACACCATTTGGATACGCATTTCTGGTTGATAGACGATCCCTAACTCACCCATAAAGGCTTGTAAGTTACCGTGATAGGGTGGTTCTAATGGTTGAGAAAACTTGACTCTGATAATCCAGCCATTAATTTGATGAATGACAGTTATGGTGCAGGGGGGTAAACTGGTCATTTGGCGTAGATATTCAATTACCCGTAGTGTTAGACTGGCGTTCGGTAAAAAATATAAATAGTCCATAGTAACCCCTTATTCTGTCCCAAATCGTTCTATACTTTAATTGTCATGAAAATTAAACTCCTTACGGTAGGGGAAAAGCACCCGATTTTGAATGGGGGAATTTACCCAAAAATTAACTCCTCATGGACTCTCAAGAATCATTATCTGATTATGATTATCAATTACCACCGGAACTGATAGCCCAAACTCCGGCTGTACCTCGGGATAGTTCCCGTTTGTTGGTTATAGACTCTCCCCTTAGCCATCGTCACCTCAGGTTCAGAGATCTACACCAATTTTTACAACCGGGAGATTTATTAGTGGTTAATGATACCAAAGTTATCCCCGCTAGACTATACGGATTCAAAAAAACCGGCGCACCAGTGGAGATCCTTTTATTAGAGGAAAGATCCCCTAATCAATGGTTGGCTTTGGTTAAACCAGGTAAACGGTTTCGTTTGGGGACGGAAATCTATTTTTCTAGTCCAGATTCGCCTCAAGATAGTCTGAAAGCTAAAGTCATCGATACAGATTCAGCAACCGGAGGACGTCTATTAGAGTTTTATCCTCCCTCGGGTCTGTCTTTTTGGGAAATCTTACCTCGATTTGGTCAAATCCCTCTTCCCCCCTATATCACTACCCCTAATCAACAATCCTCTCAATATCAGACGGTTTACGCTACTAAACCCGGTGCTGTAGCTGCACCTACCGCAGGGCTACATTTTACCCCCGAATTACTCGCTAAGTTGACCTCTAAAGGTGTACAACAAGCAGCAATTACTCTTCACGTGGGAGTGGGAACTTTTAGACCAGTAGAAGTAGAAGATATCTCTAGTCATCAAATGCACCAAGAATGGTTAGAAGTTAGCTCAGATACAGTTGCAGCAATTAAAGCTACTAAAGCTAGAGGGGGTAGTATTATTGCTGTGGGAACCACTGTAGTAAGAGCCCTAGAAACCGCGGCTAAGTCCCCTCAAGGGTTGCAACCTTTTCGGGGTAAAACCGATTTGTTTATCTATCCTGGTTATAAGTTCCAAGTTGTTGAGGGTTTGATTACTAATTTTCATCTCCCCCGTTCGACTCTGTTAATGTTAGTTAGTGCTCTAATTGGGAGAGAGCGTCTCTTGAGTCTCTATGCAGAAGCGATCGCCTCTGGTTATCGTTTTTATTCCTTCGGGGACGCGATGTTTATTACCCCTGATCGGCAAAAAATAACTTCGCTTTCACTGGATCAGCAATGATCGTTTGATTCCCCTGTTCCCAATCCACCGGACAAACTTCGTTGGGAAAACTCTGTACGTGTTGAATCGCTTTAAGAGTCCTTAAGGTCTCTTCTACACTACGTCCAAAGGAGAGATTATTAATCGTGACGTGTTGGATAATCCCTTTTTGATCGATAATAAATAGTGCTCGCAAAGCTACCCCCGCTTCGGGATCCAGGATGTTATAGCTACTGCTAATTTCTTTTTTGATATCGGAAATCAAGGGATAGGCTATCTTTCCAATCCCGCCATCTTTGGGATCGGTTTGAATCCAGGCTAAATGGGAAAATTCACTATCTACCGATATTCCTAAAATTTCTGTGTTGAGGTCGACAAATTCTTGATAGCGATCGCTAAAGGCGATAATTTCTGTGGGACAAACAAAGGTAAAATTAAGGGGATAAAATAACAAAATCACGTATTTACCCAAATAATCAGATAATTTAAGATCTTTAAATTCTTGATTAATTACTCCTGTAGCTCGAAATTCGGGAGCAGCTTGACCAACCCTTGCGCCTCCTTCCATAGCTTCAGACTCCTTTGCAACAGATAGCTTTGCTAGAACAACTCTACTAATATAGCACCTGAACCAGCAAAATTTTATGTTGAGAAAACTAGCTTTATTGTCTCATCCTAATCAAATAGATACTCTCCTCTCTTGGCTGGAAAAACATCAAACTCTGCTTACTGGTTTTGATTTAGTTACCAACCTCTCCAGTGGCGATCGCCTCGGGAGACAAACCCTACTCCAGATTGTCTCTGACACCCAACTAGGAATTATCAAACAAATCCTGAATCAAGAAATCAACGGCGTCTTTTTCTTTATCGATCCTCAAGCTCTGTGGCTAGATTATCCTAACTTGCACACAATCTTACAAGCTTGTCAAGAGCATAACATTCCCTTGGCATTTAACCAAGCTTCAGCCGATTTAATGCTTAGGGGTTTGCATCAGAGTCGTTTTGCTTATTTGATTTTTAACCCAGTCGCGGGAAATAGTAACCCTCATCAAGATTTAACCCTGATTCGTTCTTTTCTTGAACCCCAAATCTTATTAAATGTTATTTATACTCAAGCCGATTTAGACCCCTCAGCACAAGCTAAAGCCGCAATTACAGAGATTCAAGCTCAAAATCAAGAAAATAGTCTCATTATCGCTTCTGGTGGCGATGGTACGGTTTCTGCTGTGGCTAGTGCTTTAATTGGTACGGATATTCCCCTAGGCATAATTCCCCGTGGCACAGCTAACGCCTTTGCTGCAGCCTTGGATATTCCTACTAATCTCAGAGGTGCTTGTGATAATATTATTGCAGGCAACACTCATGTTATCGATGCCGCCCTATGTAACGACATCCCCATGATTCTACTAGCTGGGTTGGGTTTTGAAGCGGAAATGGTTAACAAAGCTAGTCGGGAATTAAAAAATCGCTTTGGTAGTTTAGCCTATGTCCTCGCAGGAGTACAACAATTAACCGAACAACAACCCTTTACCGTTACCATCGAAATCGATGAGCAGGTACAAGAACTAGAAATTACCGCGATTACGATCGCCAATGTAGCTCCTGCTACTTCGGTTTTGGCTCAAGGTTTTGGTCAAGTTATTCCCGATGATGGTCTATTAGAGGTGACGATCGCTACTAGTCAGACTTTTTTACAAGGGTTAAATACCTTTGCTTCTTTATTTGCTTCTGCTTTGGTGGGAAAACCCAGTAATCGAGAAGATTTAATCTATATGCGGACCAAATCACTGACTATTACTACTAACAGTCCCAAAAATCTGGTTATCGATGGAGAAATCATCGAGACAAGTTCCGTCTCCTTTCGTTGTCTTCCCCAGGCTTTAACTATTATTGCTCCTCTTAGTTCTACTCTTGTCGAATTTTAAGTTGGGAATATTTTTTCTCTACCCCTTGACAAATACGAGAAATTATGATAAGGCGTAGTTTCCCAAATTTTTCCTACCCCTTGACAAATACAAGAAATTATGTTATAGTTACAGGTATAATTGGGAAGATGTTGCCTATATATACCCCCCTTGACAAATCCCGAAAATTATGCTAGCGGGGGATTGTGACAATTCTTCATCTTCACCTCCCTTTTCCCCTTGATATAATTCGGTTGACTCCTATTTATCTTACTCCCCATGGATGTCTCTAAACACCACAACGAATGGGTATCCCTTCTCGATATTCAAGGTCCTTTTTTGAGTTTTGAAGTCCTAAACACCTATTTCCCCCAAGGGTTAGAAACCCTTGACCGAGGGATGACT
>CALGKL010000192.1 GCA_937930495.1 uncultured Gloeocapsa sp. | reverse complement strand
GCCACCCCTTTGATCTACCCCAATACCAAGGCGCTAAGATCCTAGTAGTCAATGGCAACTTTGGCTGTGGCTCATCTAGAGAACACGCTCCCCAAGCCCTAGCTAAATGGGGAATAGAAGCAATCATCGGCGAAAGTTTTGCCGAAATCTTTCTTGGTAACTGTCTAGCCATTGGGATACCCTGTGTCACCGCTGAAGCAGCCATAATCACCCAAATCCAAAACCGACTAGAACAAGAACCAGAAACACCGGTAGAATTAGACTTGAGTATACCCGAGGTTAGATGTGGGGACCAGAGTTTTCCGGTTACCATTAACGAAGGCAACAGACAAATGCTACTAACAGGAACATGGGATACCTGTGGACAATTAGTCAGCAATCGAGAGGCGATCGAAGCTACAGCAGCCAAACTTCCCTATCTAGCTTGGAATAAATAAATATGTCATTTGTTGGCTTACACATACACAGTGATTATAGCCTGCTCGACGGCGCTTCTCAATTACCCGCTCTAATCGATCGGGCGGTGGAATTGGGAATGCCAGCGATCGCCCTTACCGACCACGGGGTAATGTATGGGGCGATCGAACTGATAAAACTCTGTCGCAACAAAGGGATTAAACCCATTATCGGTAACGAGATGTACGTCATTAACGGCGACATCAGAGAAAAGAAAAACTACCGCAAATATCACCAAGTCGTTTTAGCCAAAAACACCCAAGGCTATCATAACCTCGTCAAACTAACCAGCATCTCCCACCTAGAAGGTTTCCAAGGTAAAGGTATTTTTGCTCGTCCCTGTATTAACAAAGAACTGTTACAAACCTATAGAGAAGGTCTAATTGTCACCAGCGCCTGTTTAGGGGGAGAAATACCCCAAGCAATTCTCGCCGGAGACTATCAAAAGGCTAAAGAAATAGCCCAATGGTATCAAAAAACCTTTGGGGAAGACTTTTATTTAGAAATCCAAGACCACGGCTCTCAAGAAGACCGGATCGTCAACCTCGGTATCCTCAATCTTTCCCGTCAACTTAACATTAAAATAGTCGCTACCAACGACTCACACTTTATCTCTTGTGCCGATGTAGAAGCCCATGACGCCCTACTGTGCATTCAAACCGGGAAACTGATTAGTGACGATAAACGTCTCCGCTATAGCGGCACAGAATATCTCAAATCCGCCTCGGAAATGCGTCAACTGTTTCGAGATCACCTCCCCGATGAAGTAATCGAAACAGCCATTAATAACACCCTAGAAGTAGCCGAAAAGGTTCAACCCTACAATATTATTGGAGAATCTCGTTTACCAGAATATCCGATTCCCCAAGGTCATACCCCGGATAGTTATCTCGAAGAAATCGCCTGGTGTGGATTACAAAAGAGACTGAAATCCCACTCCGTTAATGAAATAGACCCAGTTTATAAAGAAAGACTGCAATATGAGCTAAAAATGTTGCAAAAAATGGGTTTTTCTACCTATTTTCTCGTGGTTTGGGACTATATCAAATATGCCAGAGACAATAACATACCCGTAGGACCAGGAAGAGGTTCAGCAGCAGGGTCACTAGTAGCCTATAGTCTACAAATCACTAATATTGATCCTGTTCACCACGGCTTATTATTTGAACGCTTTCTCAATCCTGAACGCAAATCGATGCCAGATATTGATACCGATTTCTGCATCGAAAGACGGGAAGAAATGATCGCCTACGTCACCCAGAAATACGGTGAAAGCAATGTAGCCCAGATTATCACCTTTAACAGGATGACCTCTAAAGCAGTTCTCAAAGACGTAGCTAGAGTCTTAAATATCCCCTACAGCGAAGCCGATCGCATGGCCAAACTTATCCCCGTTAGTAGAGGTAAACCCACTCCTTTACAAGTAATGATTTCTGAGGCTACCCCCTCTCCAGAATTTAAAGCTAGATATGAAGAAGATCCCGAAGTACGACGCTGGTTAGATATGGCGATTCGCATCGAAGGAACGAATAAAACCTTTGGCGTTCACGCAGCGGGAGTCGTTATTTCCTCTCAACCTCTCGATGAAATTGTCCCCCTGCAACGCAATAATGAGGGTGCGGTGATTACTCAGTATTTTATGGAGGATTTAGAAACCCTGGGATTATTGAAAATGGACTTTTTGGGGTTGAAAAATCTAACCACTATTCAAAAAACCGCTGAGTTGATCAAAGCCAAAACGGGACATGATTTTAATGTAGATCAACTTCCCCTAGAAGAGAGAAAAGCTTTACAAATCCGCGCTAAAGGAGAAGTTAAAAAGCTTCCCGAAGATATCGCCAAAACCCACGCCTTACTCGAAGCAGGGGATTTAGAAGGTGTTTTTCAGTTAGAATCATCCGGAATGCGTCAAATCGTTAGGGATTTAAAACCATCGGGAATCGAGGATATCTCCTCGATTTTAGCTCTCTATCGACCAGGACCACTAGACGCGGGTTTAATCCCAAAATTTATCGATCGCAAACATGGTAGGGAAAAAATAACCTATCAGCATCCCTTATTAGAGCCCATTCTACAGGAAACCTACGCAGTCTTAGTCTATCAAGAGCAAATTATGAAAATGGCTCAAGATTTAGCGGGTTATTCTCTCGGTGAAGCAGACTTGTTACGTCGGGCTATGGGGAAAAAGAAAGCTTCAGAAATGCAGAAACACCGGGAACAGTTTATCGATGGCGCCACTAAAAATGGGGTAGATCCCGCTATCGCGGAAGATTTATTCGAGCAAATGGTCAAATTTGCTGAATACTGTTTGAGTTATGATACCGAAGTCCTCACCGTAGAATATGGGTTTGTCCCCATTGGGAAAATAGTCACCGAAAAGCTACAATGTCACGTTTATAGCGTCAATTCTCAAGGTTATATCTATACCCAGGCGATCGCCCAATGGCATAATCGCGGTAAACAAGAAGTATTCGCTTACTATCTAGAGGATGGGAGCGTCATTAAAGCTACTCCAGACCATAAATTTATGACCACAACTGGGGAAATGTTACCTATCGAAGAAATTTTTCACCAAGGATTAGAATTAAAACAACTATGTGTTCTTACGGTCTCGCCCTCCACACCACCGGTCCTAGTCTAGGTCTTTGTCTCCATAATTTTACTGATGATATACGTGTAAATACTTGGTATCTCGACCGGGATATCTCCACCCATCTACATCAATATCTCTTAGATTTCCTCAAACCCTTAACCTGGAAAGACCTCAGCCTCTTAGCTGTCGCTATTGGACCCGGTAGTTTTACGGGGACACGTATCGGTGTAATTACGGCCAGAACCCTAGCCCAACAGTTGGAATTACCATTATGGGGTATCTCTACTCTAGCAGGGTTTCTCTGGTCACAAAAACAGCATTATCAACCAGGTAGTCTAATTCCTGTGGTCATGGAAGCAAGACGAGATCAGCTTTTTGTCGCTATCTATCAACCCAGAGAAGATGGTTTAGGCCTATCTAGTTATTTACCTGATACTACCCTTACTCCTGAACTTTGGCAAGCTACC
>CALGKL010000191.1 GCA_937930495.1 uncultured Gloeocapsa sp. | reverse complement strand
CTAATCACGGTTAATTTATGGGGATTAATCGAAAAGGGGAATCTAGCTCAAGATCTTACCCTCAGAGATGGAGATGAGGTGATTATCCCTACGAAAACAGCAGTCGATCCCCGGGAAAACCGTCAACTAACTAACGTTAATTTTGGGATTCAAACTAGAGACTCTTTCCCAATCACGATTATTGGAGAAATTAATCGTCCTGGAGCTCATGAAATCGAACCTAGACGAGATCCTGAAACCGGGAAAGGAGATCCCCCTAGTCTGACTACAGCGATCGCCAAAGCGGGAGGAATCAAACCCCTAGCGGATATCCGCCATATTGAAATTCATCGTTTAACCAGAAGCGGTGAAGAACAAATTGTCCAAGTAGACCTATGGGAATTATTAAGCAATGGGGATCTCAATCAAGACGTTATTTTACAGGAAGGGGATAAAATAGTTATTCCTACCGCGAGTCAACTCAATCCCGATGAAGCCCAAGCTTTAGCTGAAGCTAGTTTTGCTCCCGATACCATCGAGGTAAAAGTAGTTGGAGAGGTAATCAATCCAGGTGCGGTTAAACTTCCCCCCAATACTCCTTTAAATCAGGCTATCCTAGCAGCAGGTGGTTTTGTTCAAGGTCGTGCTAAACAAAAGGAGGTAGAATTAATTCGTCTTAATCCCGATGGAACTGTTTCTAAACGTTCAATAGCCGTAGATTTTAGCCAAAATCTTAGTGAAACTCAAAACCCCCCTTTACGGGAAAATGACGTTATCGTTGTACATACAACAGGTGGCGCGAGATTTGGTGACACAATGAACGCTATTTTTGGACCTTTACGTGGTCTCCCACTAATACCATTATTAAACTAATTTAATATCTATGAGGAGTGAACATGAAAGATAACAATGGGACAAATTTTGTTTCCCTAAATGGTAATGGTAATGGCAATGGTAATGGCAATAATTACTCTGCTCAAAACAACCAGTTACTGTACTCATTACTACCTTTAATCCAGAATTCTGAGTCTCATCTTACCGAAGAAGAAGAGCAAACCCTTGATTTGCGTCAACTCTGGACGGTGGTTAAACATCGTCTACCCCTAATTGCTGGTGTGGCTGTTGGTTTTACTACCCTAGTGGGTTTATGGACGATAACTAGAGAGACGGTCTATGAGGGGAAATTTCAATTATTAGTTGAACCCGCTCAAAACTCTAGTCCTAGTACTACTATACCTTTATTGGGGGGTAATCAGGGTTCTCTTGATTATGCTACCCAAATAGAAATTTTACGCAGTCCCAAGGTTTTGGAAACGATTATTCCTGAGATAGCTACTCAATATCCGGAAATCAATTATGATGCTTTGGTTCCTGAAAAAAGACCTCCTCTGAAAATTAGCCAAATCGAGGATACGAAAATTTTAGAAATTTCTTTTAGAGATCCAGATCCTGAAAAAATAGCCTACGTCTTAGAACAACTCTCTCAAGGTTATCTCGAATATAGTCTTTATGAGAAACAAACGGAAATTAGACAGGGTAAAGAATACGTCGAAACCCAACTCCCAAGATTAAGAGAAAGAGTTAGCAATTTACAAGATAAACTCCAGGAGTTTCGACAAAAACATAATCTCATTAGTCCGGAAATCGAAGGAGAAACTATCTCGGAGCGATTAAAAGCACTAGAAGCTCAATACTTTGATACTCAAGTAGCTCTAAATGAGACACAATCAGCTCATGAATTATTGCGTCAACAATTAGGAATTGAACCAGATCAAGCTTTAACAGCGAGCTATTTAAGTGAATCTCCCCATTATCAAAATTTATTGGCTAAGTTACAAGAGGTAGAAATCAAATTAGCTCAAGAGTCGGTACGTTTTCTGGATCAGACCCCAACGATAGACGCTCTCCAAGAAGAAAGAGAAAATCTCTTAGAGTTGTTACGTCAAGAAGCGCAGATCCTCTTAGGTAACAATCTTTCTGATGATTTGATTAAGTCTCCTTTATTGGCTACCCCTAGTTCTCTCCGTTTGGAATTGAGTCAGGAATATATACAGGGTGCTAATCGTCTTGAAATTCTTCAGATTAGGCTTAATGCTTTAGCTCAAGGAATAGCTGAGGTTAAAGAAGAGCTAAATATGCTCCCTGTCTTGGCTAGACAATATTCTGATTTAAACCGGGAGTTAAATATTGCTACTGAAAATTTAAATCGTTTTCTCGCGGCTCAAGAAAATCTGCAAATAGAAGCAGCACAGCAAGTCATTCCCTGGCAATTACTGACACCTTCTAAAGTATCTGATCTTCCTGTTCAGCCTAAATCTTTCCGAAATATGGTCTTAGGTACCCTTGGTGGAATACTTTTAGGGTTGGGTGCAGCATTTTTAGCTGAACGTCTAGATCCTATTTTTCATTCTTCTGAAGAACTCAAGGAAATGGTTAATTTACCTATCCTCGGTTTAATCCCTCTACAAAAGGATTTGGATTCCGTCCAAAAGACCTTAGTCTCTGGGTTACCTAATATCAGTATTGGCGGTCAAAAAATTGGTTTAGATTCCGTCTCTGTGGATAATCAGACTAATGATACTTATCAATCTACACCCTTTTTAGAAGCTTTTCGCTCTCTGTATACTAATGTTAGGCTACTTGGCTCGGATAAGACGATTAAATCTTTGGTGATTAGCTCTTCTGCTCCTGCTGAAGGTAAATCTACAGTTTCTTTGAATTTTGCTAAAGCTGCAGCAGCTATGGGTCAAAGGGTGTTATTAATCGATGCTGATTTACGACGTCCTCAAGTTCATGAACGTTTAGGTTTAAAAAATAAACAAGGTTTGAGTAATGTCATCGCTCTGGGGACTCCTTGGTCAGAGGTCATCAAAATTGCTACTAATTGGGAAAATATCTCGGTAATCACCGCTGGAGATATTCCCCCTGATCCAACCAGATTACTTTCTTGTCAACGGATGGCGGAAGTTATGGCTGATTTGGAACATAACGACAATTTTGATCTGATTATCTATGATACTCCCCCTCTCTTGGGCTTTGCTGACGCTCGGATTTTAGCAGCTAAAACCGCGGGAGTGATTTTGGTGGCTAAAATTGGTAAGACCGATCGCTCTGCGTTTAAACAAAGTATCGAACAGTTAAAGATGTCTCATGTCTCTATTTTGGGAGTCGTGGCTAATAATGTTACTCGTCACAGTCACGGTTCTTATTATTACTATGACAATCATTACCGTTATTATGGTCGTAAATAGTCTCTTAAATTAGTTAAACGTGAGTAATCCGATTCTTTCTTCAACTTTTTGTTTAACTCTACTTTTGATGGTAGGGTTATTTTTCTTTATTCGTGCTTCGGTCAAAAAACGTATCGAAGAATTGACTCTGGTCAGTAAATTATCTCCAGAGATTCTGTCTAATCAGTTACAGAATTATTTTCAGTCTCGTGCCTATCGCCTCAAAGGGGTTAATCACGAGAATAGTCAGGTGGTTTTTGAGGGATTCGTTCGTCCTAGCTGGTTTTTAGCTATCCTCCTGACTATTCTAGCTACTATTGGCTTACTTTCCTTGATTTTGGTGATTTACTTCCTCTATCCGGCTCTTGCTCCTTTTAGCTTAGGTTTACTCTTACTAGCTCCTGGTGCTGGTTTGTTTTACTGGACCAAAGCAGGACGTTTAGAAGAGGTGGTGTTAAATATTAAACCCCTATCAGGGGATGCAACCCAAATCGAGGTAATCGCTCACCGCGATGAATTGATCACCCTGCAGAAGTCTCTCAATATCTAGCCGAAAATACAACAAAACCACTCGTAATTGAGTGGTTCTGGCTTTTTATTTGAGGTTAGGAGCTACCAGCGACGGCGACAGTATTGTTCTTGCTACTAGTTGTTGTAGTGGGTATCATTCCCCTTAAGCTTGGGAAAAGAAAATGATTTTCCTCTACGTACTGTGCTCCGAACAATCCTTTTTCGGCCCAAAAATATCTGTCTGTAGTGTGCTCGTTGCGTCTGACGATTAAGACCGCAGGGGGAGTTATTCCTTCACTTTTAATATATTTTCGCGCTGCTGTAACTGGTTTATCTTCACCACTCTCAATACTGTACTGTGGAACTAGTGCCAGTATTTTGCGTCCTTCTAGGCGGCGGCGACTCTTCCGTTTGCGTTTCCTTGCCAACCTAATTACCTCCTAATTATCAGCCTGTATCTGTAATTATTTTTACAAAAGCCGTAGCAATTTTATAATGGGATTTAAAAAAAATCAACCCCCCCTATTTGAGCTAAAAATAGCCATATCGATTCTACCGTATGGCTTTGAGTCTATTTGACTCCCTTAACAATTGTTAAAAAAAGTTTAAAAAGTATTAACAATTACTTAAATCGATTGTCCTCCCTCAAAAAATTTTTGTT
>CALGKL010000190.1 GCA_937930495.1 uncultured Gloeocapsa sp. | reverse complement strand
AGAGGAGAATTGCGGCGATCGCTTTTTGGCAATCTTGACCTAAATCTTGTCGGGGGATAACTTGGGTTCGTTGTTGTTGAGGTCGCCAACCTCTGGCGTCGGGACGGACAAGACGATAAAATCGATCCAGGGTCTGGTCTGATTCTGGTGGAGTCAACCACATCACCGTAAAACAGATGGTGACGGTAAAGAGGGAAATAATCCCTAAACGAAGACCAAAATCACGAAAAATATTAGGAAACGCGGGGATAAAACTAGTTACCACTCCCATGATTAAACCCGATAACATCGCGGCTAACTCTGTCGCGGCGTTGATGCGCCACCAAAACCAACGTAAGATTAAGATTAACCCAGGACCTGTACCGATGGCGATAACCAACTCAAAAACGGTATAAACATCTTTAGCGTAAAAAGCGGCGATCGCCCCGATTACCGTAACTAAAAGAGAACTTAAACGTCCCACCAAGACTAATTCTGGTTGAGTAGCTGTAGGATGGAAAAAACGTCGATATAAATCATTAGTCAAATAAGAAGCACCCCAATTGATTGAGGTAGAAACAGTACTCATAAAAGCAGCAATCAGAGAAGCTACGACTAAACCCAGTACTACTGGAGGTAAAAATTCTAACATTAGTTTCGGATAGGCTAACTCTGGGTCTTCTAAATCTGGATAATAGACTATGGCGACTAAAGCTACGACGATCCAGGGCCAGGTTCGCACTACATAGTGTAGGATATTAAACAACCAAGCTGATTTAACCGCTTCTGTTTCATCTTTTACCGCTACGAGACGTTGGATAAACTCTCCTCCTCCATCGCTACGACGGAATGACCACCATTGTAGGAACAGATAACTAGCAAAAGTGGTTAGAGAGATTTGTGCTGTTTCTTCTAGGGGAAAAAAGGTTAAGACGTTGAATTTGCTAACGGTTTCTACTTCGGGGATTAACTGATGAATTCCTCCGATATGTTGTACAGCGACGATCGCTACGATGATTGCTCCGCTTAACCCCAAAAAGAATTGAAAAAAATCTGTCGCTACTACCCCCCATAAACCAGCAAAACCGGCGTAGATTAAAACAAAGAGACTAACTCCCACCACAGTCCAAATTTTCTGATTTTCCCCTGGGTTAAATCCTAAACTTTGCCATAATTGTAAAGCATCCACAACCTTAACCATTGCTAACATCGCGTAACCAATACCGAGACAATTAATCGGAATCGCGAATAAAAATGCTTTTACCCCTCGTAACCAAGAAGCTAAATGACCACCATAACGAATCTCCGTTAATTCAGCATCTGTGATTACTTCCGAACGACGCCAAAGACGCGCAAATAAATAAATCATCAAAATATGGGTAATCCCAAAACTCCACCAAACCCAATTCCCAGCAATACCACGTGTTGCAACAATACTAGTAATAATCAAAGGGGTATCAATAGAGAAGGTAGTAGCAGCCATACTTGTCCCCGCTAACCACCAAGGTAGCGATCGCCCGGAGACAAAAAAATCTGTTAAACTTTGAGAACCCCTACGAGACAAATATAGTCCTAAAGCGAGAGAAATTAACAGATAGAGTACAACTACCAACCAATCAACTAAAGCCATGAAAATACCACTATGAATCGTTATTTAGGAATAATTCCCTGTATTAGTTTAACCGTCCTAGGCTTTCCGATGTTGACTCACGCTGAAACCTCTTTTTATTTAGCTTATCCTCCCCCTGACCATACTACTACAGCCGAACAGATATTCTTCATCGGCACAGCGCCAACAACAGCAGAAGTAAGTATTAACGACCAAGTTATTACCAGAAGTGAACAGGGACATTTTGCGCCGAGTTTTCCCCTCAAAATCGGTGAAAACAGGTTTATTTTGCGTTATCAAGACCAAACTATCGAAAGGGTAATCACCCGTATCCCCACACAAAGAGAAATTCCTAGGGATTTAGCTTTTGGGAAAGATTCTTTAACCCCGAACACCGATATCACCCGCTTAAGAGATGAATTAGTCTGTTTTAGCGCGATCGCTCTTCCCCAAGCTAAAGTAAGTGTAGAAATAGGTGGACAAACCATCTCGTTGTTTCCCCAAACCGAACAAAGGGAACTTGTCCCCAATCAAGCTATTTATACCCCTAGCACAGAGTATAACTTACCCACTCCCACTGGTTATTATCAAGGTTGTACTAGTTTTGCTGAAACTGGTTTTCTCGGTTATCCTATATTTAAATTAAATTGGGGCGATCGCCTGTTGGTCGAAAGGGGAAAGGGTAAAATTACTATAGTAGCACCAAAAGATTTACAGGTAATCAGGATCAAGAGCGATCGCGCTGTTACCCGATCCGGACCTGGTACTAACTATTCGCGTTTAACTCCTCTTCCGAAGGGAACTAGAGGGAGAGTAACCGCAAAAGAAGGAGAATGGCTACGTTTAGACTATGGTTTTTGGGTAAAAGAGACAGAAACCGAAGTAATTCCCCAAGCTATCCCTCCTCAATCAGTAATTAGAATGGTTACCACTCGTCAATCTCCAGACAAAACAGAGATTATCTTTCCCCTAGAAATACCGATTCCTTTAACCCTCCAACAGGGAGATGATACCCTCACCCTCACTCTTTACAATACTATCGCCCAAACTGATACCATTCGTTTTGACGATCATCCCTGGTTAAAGCGTCTAGATTGGCAACAAATTGCTCCTAACCAAGTACAATATCAACTGCGTTTTAAAACCAATCAACAATGGGGTTATGATTATCGTTACGAACAAAACAATCTCATTCTCTCGATTAATCATCCCCCTAGGATAACCAAACAGAGTCTTTTACCCCTCCAAAACATTACCATAGTTTTAGATCCTGGACATGGTGGTCAAGAGTCAGGAGCAAGAGGACCGACGGGTTACCCCGAAAAAGACATTAATCTGTTGATTTCCCAACTATTAGCCCAAAAATTGCGTCAAAAAGGTGCAACGGTCTATTTAACCAGAGAAGATGACCGAGAATTATCTTTACAGCAAAGGGTGGATTTGATCGCCAAGATTAACCCGACTATAGCTCTATCTATCCACTATAACGCTTTACCCGATGGGGGAGACGCTCTCCATACCATGGGAATAAGTACCTTTTGGTATCATCCCCAAGCCCATTCTCTGGCTGTATTTATCCATAATTATCTAGTTAATAAATTACAGCGTCCTGATTATGGTATCTATTGGAATAATCTGGCTTTGACACGTACTCACTATGTACCGACTATACTCTTAGAATTGGGTTTTCTGATTAATCCCGTTGAGTTTGAATGGATTACTAACCCTCAAGAACAATATAAATTAGTTAATACCCTCAGTGAGGCGATCGCTCTTTGGTTTAGTCAATTAGAAACAATCGAATAATTGATT
>CALGKL010000189.1 GCA_937930495.1 uncultured Gloeocapsa sp. | reverse complement strand
AGAGAATGCAGAAATTCCCGTACCTTTAATTTCTTTACACTTCGTTACAATGGATTTAGTTACTCCAAAAGGAGCAAAAATATATGAACGGAAACATCAGAGTAGGTAATCTCTTTGGTATTCCTTTTTACCTGAATCCTTCCTGGTTTTTTATTTTGGGTTTAGTTACCCTAACCTATGGACAACAATTAGCCGGATTTTTCCCTGCACCTGGTATTTTACCCTGGGTGTTGGGGTTTTTAACCGCAATCTTGCTATTTAGTTCGGTTTTAGCCCACGAATTAGGACATAGTCTCGTAGCCATCAGTCAAGGGATAGAAGTTAAATCAATCACCCTATTTTTATTCGGAGGGGTTGCTAGTTTAGAAAAAGAGTCAGAAAAACCTTGGCAATCTTTGCTAATAGCGATCGCCGGACCAGTGGTTAGTCTATTATTATATGGTTTTTTCACTCTGATTAGTCTGAATCTAGTCTTATCTCCCCCTTTACAAGCCATTGTCTTTTTACTAGGGATGATTAATCTAGTGTTAGCCCTATTTAACCTGATTCCTGGATTACCCCTGGACGGTGGTAATGTCCTCAAAGCTATAGTTTGGCAAATCACAGGTAACCCTAACCGTGGTATGTTGATTGCTAGTAGATTTGGTCAATTTTTCGGTTGGTTAGGGATTATCATTGGGATTCTCGCTACTCTCAGAATTAGTCCTATCGGTAGTTTTTGGACTGGTTTAATCGGTTGGTTTATTCTCACTAATGCTACCAATTCAGCTAGAGTTGCTAAAATCCAAGGACAACTCAGTAACTTAACCGCAGCTGACGCGGTCTTAAAAGATAGTCCCATCGTATCTGAAGATTTAACCCTCAGAGAGTTTGCGAATAATTACGTAATCGGACAAAAATCCTGGCGTCGTTTTCTGGTAACCAACCCAGAAGGAGTATTAGTGGGAGTAATCGCTGTTGAGGATTTAAAGAAAGTACCCACCTCTGATTGGAATATTGTTCAACTCAAAGAAATCGTCTCCCCAGTTAATAGTATGACCACAGTTGAGAGCGATCGCAACCTCCTAGATGTAGTCCAACTCATCGAACGAAAACAACTCCAAGAAATCATTGTCCTAGATAGAGAGCAAAAATTACTAGGATTAATCGAAAAACCAGCCATTATTAGTATCCTACAACAAGCCCAAGCCTAAGAGCATTGTCCAGGGCGACGTCGCCGACATCCGCTACACGGTGCGGGCGATCGTGATTAACTCCTTTCCTTTGAACTCTGAACTCCGAATTAACTTTAAATAATACAATTGTCTAATCTTTCTCTGATTAAAGCAAAATTTGCTAAGATTATAGATTAAGCTTAGACTTTGTTTTATATTTATTAAATTCTTAGGTCATCAAATTGTATGAATTATGCTAATAACTTTCCTATGTGTAAAAGAGATAGATTATCGATTTTTGTAGATGGAAACAATATGTTTTATGCCCAACAAAAAAATGGATGGTTTTTCGATCCACGTCGGGTTCTAACCTATTTTACCAATGATCCTCACGTGAGTTTAATCAATGCCTTTTGGTATACCGGGTTAAAAGACGCTCAAGATCAAAGAGGTTTTCGAGATGCTTTAATTAGCTTAGGATACACCGTCAGAACGAAAATATTAAAAGAATATTATGACGATAGTTCGGGGAAATATTCTCAAAAAGCCAATTTAGATATAGAAATAGTCGTAGATATGTTTAATACAGTTGATCAATACGATCGCGTCATTTTATTTAGTGGTGACGGAGACTTTGAAAGAGCGATCGAACTATTACGCTCAAAAAACACCCATATAACAGTTGTTTCTACAGAAGGGATGATCGCCAGAGAATTAAGAAACGCAACGGATCGTTACGTTGACTTAAACGATATTCGTGAATATATCGAAAAAAATGATTAAAAATATGTATAAGGAAGGAAACAATAACATGACCAACTCAACAGATCGGATCATTATCTTTGATACTACCCTCAGAGATGGGGAACAATCCCCCGGTGCTACCCTAAACGTAGAAGAAAAAATCACCATCGCTCGCGCCTTAGCACGTCTTGGTGTAGATATCATCGAAGCAGGATTCCCCTTCGCCAGTCCAGGGGATTTTAACGCAGTCCAAAAAGTAGCTCAAGAAGTAGGCACAGAATCGGGTCCAACAATCTGCGCTCTAGCAAGAGCAACCCAACAAGATATCAAAACAGCAGCAGAAGCGATTAAACCAGCCGCGAAAGGGCGGATACATACCTTTCTGGCAACATCTGATATCCATATGGAATATAAGCTCAAAAAAACCCGTCAAGAAGTATTAGCTATAGTACCAGACATGGTAGCTTATGCTAAATCCTTCGTCAACGACGTGGAATTCTCCCCTGAAGACGCAGGGAGAAGCGATCCAGAATTCCTCTATCAAGTCCTCGAAAGAGCGATCGCCGCAGGCGCAACCACGGTCAATATACCCGATACCGTAGGTTATACCACGCCTAGTGAATTTGGAGCCCTAATTCGAGGTATCAAAGAAAACGTACCGAATATCAATAACGCTATTATCTCCGTCCATGGACATAATGATTTGGGTTTAGCAGTAGCTAACTTCCTCGAAGCAATCAAAAACGGCGCGAGACAACTAGAATGTACGATCAATGGAATCGGCGAAAGAGCAGGAAATGCAGCCCTAGAAGAGTTAGTCATGGCTCTACACGTACGCCGTCAATATTTTAACCCCTTTTTGGGACGTCCACCCGAATCCACAGAACCTCTGACCAATATCGATACCACCTGTATTTATAAAACCTCCCGACTGGTGTCTAATTTAACGGGAATGATGGTACAACCCAATAAAGCGATCGTTGGCTCTAACGCTTTTGCTCACGAATCAGGTATTCACCAAGACGGAGTCCTCAAACATAAGCTAACCTACGAGATCATGGACGCTCAATCCATTGGGTTAACCAACAACCAAATCGTCCTCGGGAAACATTCAGGTCGTAACGCCTTTCGTACCCGTCTCAAAGAGTTAGGTTTTGACCTTTCAGAGACCGAACTCAATAACGCTTTTGTTGCTTTTAAAGAAATTGCCGATAAAAAGAAAGAAATCACCGATTGGGATTTACAAGCGATCATCAACGACGAAATACACCAAGTCCCCGAACTCTTTCGTTTAGAATTAGTCCAGGTATCTTGTGGGGATCATTCTCGTCCTACGGCTACCGTAACTATTCGTAATCCTGAAGGGGTAGAACTTACCGACGCAGCTATAGGTACAGGACCTGTTGACGCCGTCTACAAAGCTATCAATCGTGTAGTAAAAGTGCCTAACGAATTGATTGAGTTTTCTGTGCAATCGGTTACCGCGGGGATCGACGCCATGGGAGAAGTAACGATCCGCTTACGTCATCAAGACAGAATTTACTCTGGTCATGCGGCAGACACCGATATTATCGTAGCTTCAGCTCGCGCTTATCTTAACGCCTTGAATCGTCTTTATAGCGCTTTACAAGCTCAGAAAACCGAAGTCAAAATCTAACCCCCTACATCGGGGTGTTTTATTGTCTCAACCGAAAATGACAAGGGAATTAGATCTTGTCTAATTCGGCTTTGAGTTTTTTGATTTCTTCGGTTTCCAGATTTTGGAATTTAGCCTCTAGGGGATCTCGATTTAATTCTGTTTGCGCTTCGAGTTCGAGAATTTTTTGCTCAATTTGGTCGAGGACCCGGTGATGATTGAATTGTGCTAGGGTTTGAGAGGTAGCAGCGGAGCGATATTTGGCTAAATACAAATCTTTTTTAAGCTTCATCTCCGTAACTTTCGTCTCAAGCAAACGCAATTGCTCTTTGAGTTGACCAATTATAGTCAATTGAGAGGTAATCTGATTATCTAGTAATTGGGCTTGTTGGAGATAAGCTTGACGTCTTTGTAAACAGTCTTTAGCTAGTTGTTCTTGTCCTTGTCTTAAAGCTATTTGGGCGCGACGATACCACTCCTGTGCTTGTGCTTGATACTGATTACTTTGACGTTCTGTACGTTTTTGCAGAGCGATCGCTCCTGCTAGAGACTGACGTTGAGAGATTACTTGCTGCTCTAATTCTTCGATAGTAGCTTCAATAATTTTCTCGGGGTCTTCCCCTTCTCGTAGCAGACTATTTAAATTGCTACGCACTACATTAACCAGGCGATCGAATAGACTCATTGCAGTAAATCCTTAACTACCTCAATGGTTAACTTTTCTACCGAATCAAGAACAATAGTTCCTCCCCCTTCGAGGAGTTGTACTTGATGTTTATCGGAGTGAGAATATAAATGTGGGGGGATAATCCCTACCCCTATCCATTGTCGCTCAGATTCTTGCTTTTTAGCTTCTTGGACAGTAAACATATCAGCTACCGTATCTCCAACATAAATAACCGGAGCCAATTCTGTAGTCAATTGTTTAACTACCTTGAATAAACCAGTTGGATTAGGTTTACCTGGAGCATCTTCCATCGCTACCAAGACGGGATTTTCCAGACCAAGACGTTTTTGGAGAATGTATTCTGCTGAGCCTCTAGTTGCACCACTAAAAAACCCCCAGAGAAGATCTTGATTAGTCAGTTCCTCAAAATAGGCTTTAGTTACCAAAAGAGGTTCAGTAGTAATATAACCATCCCAATCCAGGGGATTAGTACCTCGATAACGAGATTGGAAAAAAGCCACCATCTCAGTATAATCCAGGTTAGGGGTGATTCCTTGGGATTGCCAATAGCGATGGCATAATTCTCGAGACGCTTCCCAATCATTATTCCAAAGTCCCTCGCTTTTAAGTGTATCGATATCCTCCATGGTGGGACGATAATGACCTTGGGTAAATTTTTCCACTGTATCAGCCAAAGCCCGTCGATAAGAGCCACTTACATCGCGAATGACACCATCTATATCAAATACTATAATTGGTTTCATAGAATTTAAACATAATTTTTTTCAATTTAGCATGAACCAGTCACTCACCAATTACTGTTTTTGTACCCTAGCTTTAGGTACTCCCTATCGTCTCATGACTAAGACCTTAGCTGAAGATTTACAGCGTTATGCTCCTGGAATTAAACTAGTTGTTGGTACTGATTTACCCTCAGATTTTACAGGTTGTGAGAATATCATCCCTTTTTGGTTGCAACAAACTGGTATCTTACATTGCTATCATGATAAACGTTTTGTTTTTCGAGAAGCCTTATCTAGGTTTGTAACCGCTATTTTTATTGACGCTGATACCCGAATTATTAACATTCTTCCCCAATCTATAGAAACTAGTCCTGGTGTCATTGGTGCTTTTAATGAACCATTGATTCCCCATGTCCAGAAATATACCCCAGAAAGATTACCCAAATTGGCTAAAATTGCTACTAAATTAAATCTAGATTTAGCAAAAAGTGTTTTTGTCGGCGAAGCTTTAATCATTATCTCCCGTCATCAAGGTCAAGAAGAGGAATTTCTGTACTGGTGGGGTAAAATAGGTACCTATCTGGAGTTACGAGGTGTTTACGCAGGTAGTGGTAATATTATTGGCTTAGCCGCTTTAAAAACAGGATTCACCGTTAGTCGCTCAGCAACTTGGGAACAACTCAACCAAGCTAAACAACACCTAGACGCTTCCCAAAGTCGTAGAGAGAAAACAATCTGGCAATTATGGCAACGCAGATTAATGTACCACTATCGACTCAACAAAACTAGATTACTCGCTTTACAAGAATTTGATTTTTATTACCGTTAGATCTGTTATAATCAAATGTTGTATTGTTTTTTTATAGATCTTAATTAAAGCATCCATTGGAGGTGTCATTGTCTCGATTTATTTTAAAGGTTCTCTGGTTAGATAAAGATGTAGCTATAGCAGTAGATCAAGTAGTTGGCAAAGGTTCTAGCCCTTTAACTGCCTATTTTTTCTGGCCCCGTAATGACGCTTGGCAACAACTCAAAGACGAATTAGACTCAAAAACCTGGATCACTGAAACAGAGAAAATCGAAATTCTTAACAAGGTCACAGAAGTAATCAATTTTTGGCAAGAAAACCGTCAAAAAACTACTATGGCTCAAGCTCAGGAACAATTCCCTGAAGTAGTCTTTAGCGGTAGTAACTAATCATCAGGTAAGCCAAGGGGGGACGCTCAGTCCCTCCTTTTTGAGCTTAACTCTAGTCTTTGACCAGACCACCAGCTGCTTGAAAGCGCACTCTGGCTTTTTTCATAGCCTGGGTTTTTTGGATCTGTTGTTGACGGGTCCCGCTTTTGAGTGACTCGTTATATTCTTTTTGTGCTTTTTCATATTCAGTGCGAGCTGCTTCTAGGTCTATAGATTCCCCCATTTCCGCTCCATTGACTAAGATTTTAACTTCATTGTCCTCAACCAGGGCAAAACCACCCATCAGAGCAATATTTTTCCATTCCCTCTCCAGACGAATACGCATTACTCCTGCGCTTAAAGCCGTAGTCAGGGGAGCGTGACCAGGGAGTACCCCTAATTGCCCAGTAGTGCTAGGTAAGACTATTTCTTGCGCGTCATCGTCCCAGACAATTTTATCCGGGGTAATTACTCTTACGTTTAATGGCATCGCTAATTTTTTACTCTTTAACGGTAACTGACTTAATTATTATAGGAGTAAAGGAGTTCAGTTATAGTAATTAACTTCTAACCGATACTTTTTCGCTAACAAAAGCTAACAAATACTAAACTTAAGATGTTCTCTCAAGCATGGCGTATCAACCACTGCACGAAGGAATATCCCTCGCGCCCCATTTAAATCTCTGTCGA
>CALGKL010000188.1 GCA_937930495.1 uncultured Gloeocapsa sp. | reverse complement strand
CTTCTAAAAAGCTTTGACAACCGACTACATCCCATTCCATCTCGATATAATCTTCTCGAGTACGAATGTTCACGTTAATAGTTGGTTCTTTGGCTTCAAAGTTGGGGGTTTCTGTCAAGTGTGGTTGTTGATGTTGTGTCTCAACAGCGTGATAGGTATTGCAACGGTCAACGAAATAACAGTTAACACAGATACACATAGCTCAATCTTGAGTAAAACGGTTTACATTAACTATAGCAATTCTTGATTTAACAGAAAAAAACAGGTAGAGGCGCTATTAAATCACAACCCTAGCGCTTCAACCTGCCGATCTTTGAGAGGAGAACACAATAGATACTATAGCCTTAATGAAAATTTTTGTCAAGTATTTGAGAAAAAAAACTAAGCCAATCTAGTCACACCTTGAAAATAATCGCGGATTTGCTCTGCATGGTCATGACTAAGATTCTCAATTGGGATAGATTCGGGAGTAAAATAGGTGACCTCGGTTATTTCTGTACTATCTTGAATTTGCAAATCACCTCGAACCTCAGCTTCTAGGAGAATAGCGATGGAGTGCATCCGAGGATCTCGATTGATACTCGAATAAACCCCAACCAAACGGCGAATTCGGATTAACTCTAAACCTGTTTCTTCCTTTAGTTCCCGTGTCGCGGTAGTGGTTAAATCTTCTCCCCAATCCACTAAACCCCCTGGTAAACTCCAGGTCCCGGTGTCACGACGTCGCACCAAAACGATACGACCATCACTAGTAACGGGAATCATGGTCACCCCAGGGAGAGGATGACGGAGAATAATCCCTAGGACGGTTTTAGCAAAACGTAACATAAGTTAAGAGTCAAGCATAGCTTGAGCTTGGTTCAGACTCTCGCGCACTTGGGTAAAACCAGTACCACCGTAACTGTTACGAGCAGCGACTACTTGTTTAGGAGCGATCGCCTCAAAGATATCCTCAGCAAAAATAGGGTGTAATTGTTGCCATTGTTCGAGAGTCAAATCCTTGAGTAATTTACCTTCAGCTAGACTAGTTTTGACCACTTTACCAACTATGTTATAGGCTTCCCGAAAAGGTACTCCGCGAGCAGCTAGATAGTCAGCTACATCTGTTGCGTTAGAAAAGTCTTCCGTTACTGTGGTAGCTAAACGTTCCACGTTAAAAACTATACCCTCCCTCAATAGTATAGTCATGGCTTGTAAACAAGCTTTAGTGGTTTTTACCGTATCAAAGATCGCCTCTTTATCCTCTTGTAAATCTTTGTTATAAGCTAGGGGTAAACCCTTGATCAACACCAACAAAGCTTGTAGATGACCAAAAACCCGACCAGATTTACCGCGAACTAATTCCGGTACATCGGGGTTTTTCTTTTGGGGCATGATACTCGACCCTGTAGCACAACTATCCTTAAGGGTAATAAAGCCAAATTCTTGGGAGGACCAGAGAATCATTTCCTCACTCAGACGACTTAAATGCACCATAATTAGACTAGCGCTACAGAGAAACTCAATAGCAAAATCGCGATCGCTCACAGCGTCTAAACTATTAGGATAAACCTGGTCAAAACCTAGTAAAGAAGCGCTATAGTGTCGATCGATAGGGAAAGTCGTCCCAGCTAAAGCACCAGCACCTAGAGGAGAGATATTAGTTCTCACTCTGATTTCGCCTAATCTTTCCCAATCTCGTTGGAACATGTAAAAATAAGCCAAAAGATGATGGGCTAAACTCACGGGTTGGGCTCTTTGCAGATGGGTATAACCGGGAATAATAGTCTCAACATGGTTGACAGCGTGGTCTAACAGTGCACGTTGACAAGCACGCAAGTGAGAACGAATTTGATTAATTTCTTCCCTAAGATAGAGTCTAATATCAGTTCCTACTTGGTCATTACGAGAGCGAGCGGTATGTAATTTTTTACCTACATCTCCCGTGATTTCTGTAAGACGTCGTTCGACAGCAAAGTGGACATCTTCGGCATCGATTCCAGGGTTAAATTCACCTTGGCGATATTCTTGCCGAATTTGTTCTAAACCGGTTACTAGTTGTTGAGCTTCCTCCTCGGTAATAATGCCACAGTGAGCGAGCATTTGAGCGTGAGCGATTGAGCCAGTTAAGTCGTATTCTAATAATTCGAGATCAAAGCTAATACTAGCATTGAATTCAGCGATAAAGGGATGAAGAGCGGTTTCAAAGCGATCGCTCCAAGTTTTTTTTGTGGTCACGATATTTAGCCAGTAAAAGTACGAAAGAGATAGCCAAGGAAAAAGCCGATACCTAAAGCCCAGACTTGACCTGATTGAATAAAATAATCAAAGTTGTCTTTGATTTGGTCGAGTATTTGTGGGTCTTCCACTCTTTGAGCGAAGATACTAGGAAAATGTATCAATAAACCATGAATCAAGTCCATAAGTAGTTTCAATTTAGTTTTTTGATTATTCTAGGGTTAATCTTAATCCAAATCAGTTTTTTTGCGACATCGGGGTCAAAATTTTGTAAAATTATGTAAATAGAGATACATGCAATTCTCGTTAAAGAGGCAGAAAAAATTGGTGAGTACAGATTTAGTTGTTTTTAACCAAGCCTTAACAGAATATGATCCAAAGGCGATCGCCCGCTATTATAGTCGGAGACCTTGGCAAGTAATCTGGAGAGGTTTAAGGATTACCACGGGCTTTGTTAGTTTTGTTTTAAGTCTTTATTGGGATAGTTGGACTAACCAAGAGGAAAAAAATAAACAAAAAAGAGCAACAGAACTAAGAAAATTATTAACAAATTTAGGACCAACTTTTATTAAAATCGGTCAAGCTTTATCCACCAGACCGGATTTAGTTCGTAAAGACTTTTTAGAAGAGTTAGTTAAACTACAAGACCAATTACCACCTTTCGATGATCAAATAGCCTTTAAAATCATCGAAACCGACTTAAAAGCTGAGCTCAAACAAATATATCAAGAAATTTCTCCCAATTCCATAGCCGCAGCCAGTTTAGGACAAGTTTACCGCGCTAAACTCTATACAGGAGAAGAAGTAGCGGTAAAAGTCCAACGACCTAATTTACGACCAATCATTTCTTTAGACTTATATTTATTACGCCTAATCGTTAGTTGGTTAAAGCCCTTATTACCAGTAAACATTGGACACGATTTAACCCTGATTGTCGATGAATTCGGGGTTAAATTATTTGAGGAAATAGACTATCAGAATGAGGGGAGAAACGCCGAGAAATTTGCCGCGAACTTCCGCAACAGTAGTGATATTAAAGTGCCCAAAATCTACTGGAAATATAGCAGCGATCGCGTTTTAACCCTAGAATGGATTAACGGTTTTAAACTTACTGATACCGCTAAAATTGCAGCCGCTGGTTTAGACTTAAACGAACTGATTAAAATCGGTGTAACCTCTGGATTACGTCAACTTCTAGAACACGGCTTCTTTCACGCCGATCCTCACCCGGGTAATCTTTTTGCCACTCCCGATGGTCGTATGGCTTATATCGATTTTGGGATGATGGATCAACTCGAGGAAGAAACCAAAGAAACTATCGCTAGCGCAGTAGTACAGTTAATTAATAAAGATTATACAGCTTTAGCCGATGATTTTGTCAAGTTAGGATTTTTAACACCAGATACGGATCTAACTCCCATTATCCCCGCTTTAGAAGAGGTTTTAGGCAATGCAATTGGGGAAAGCGTCAAAGATTTTAACTTTAAAACCGTTACGGATCAATTCTCAGAATTAATGTATGAGTATCCCTTTAGGATACCCGCTAAATTCGCCTTAATTATTCGTTCGATTATTACCCAAGAGGGTTTAGCTTTAACCCTTAACCCCGACTTCAAAATAGTAGAGGTTTCCTATCCTTACGTATCTAAACGCTTACTGACGGGAGAATCACCCCAACTCCGCAGACGTCTGATTGATATTCTCTTCAAAGATGGTAAATTCCAATGGCAAAGGTTAGAAAATATGATCGCCATCGCTCAAAGTGATCAACAATTTGACCTGCTCCCTACCGCTAGACTCGGTTTAAGCTTCCTTCTTTCGGAAGAGGGTAAATATTTTCGTCAACAGTTATTAATCGCTTTAACCGAAGACGATCGCCTTCACACCGAAGAAGTCCAAAGACTTTGGAGTCTGGTTAAAGACGAGTTAAAACCACAAAGGTTATTTGATGTAGCCTTAACCGCTTTACGAGAAATT
>CALGKL010000187.1 GCA_937930495.1 uncultured Gloeocapsa sp. | reverse complement strand
CTTTTTCTTTTACCTTAGCCACGTCTATACCTGCGCCATCATCAGCCACGGAGATGACCGTCTGATTTCCCTGGATAAAGGCTTTGATTCTGATTTCTCCTGTGGGATTTTTCCCTCTGGCTTTACGTACTTCTGGTAATTCTATACCGTGGGTTACGGAGTTATTCGCTAAATGAGTTAGAGGGTTATAGAGTTGGTCGAGAATCATTTTATCTATTAGGACTTCTCTACCTTCTACCACCACTTCAACGCTTTTTTTGAGTTTAAGGGAGATTTCCCGAACTCCTCTGAGCATTCGATCGGCGTTGGTGGAAAAAGTAACCATTCGGGAGTTATTGAGTCCTTCTTGCAAGGAGGTAGTAACTTGACGAAGACTGCGGGCTACCTGATCGGTTTCATCTACAAGATACTGAATATCTGAGGCTGATTCTCTAGTTCTGACGATAAGTTCGATAATTTCTTGAGCTAGGGTATCAAATTCGTTGAAATTATCCATTTCGAAAGCATTCAAACCCATTTCTGGGTCACCTTGAAGCCCTAGTTCTCCCTGTGGTAAATAATTAATCGAGGGGTTTCTCTGTTGATTTCTCCCAGCGAGAATTGCTCTTTCTAAGAGAGTTTTTTCATGGAGGTATTGCATTCGCGCGTTGACATCGCTGAGTTTTTGAACTTGATTGAGGAGGTTATCTAAAAATTGTCTTAAACGTTCTTGATCCTCTTCTAGTCGATTTCTTTTGACGACTAGTTCCCCAATCAGATTATTCAGGTTATCCAATTGTTTGATGGGAACGCGCATCGTTTGTTCTAAGCGATTTGTTTTAGCTGTTCTACTTGGTGTAGCTTTTACTGGTGGGGGTGGTAGTTTTCTAGAGATAGTTAATTCTAATTCTGGTTCAACAGCTCCAATTGAGGTTGGAGCTGCTTCTAATAGGGATTCTAACTGGGCAAAAACGGTGGGGTTTGTTTGAATCGGGGGTTGTTCTAGGAGTTCTTCTAATTGACTAAACTGTTGGTAAAAATAGACTGTTTCTGTACTTGTTTGGGGTGTTGGAGAGGATTGTTGGTTGTCGAGGTCAAATAATGTGGTTAATTCTGCTATTTCGTCTTCTGTTACTGTTGTTTCTTCTATTGGGTTTATTAAATCTATTGGGTCTATTTCATCTATTTCTTCTCTTGGAGCTGTTTCTGTATCATTGCTATAAAAATCATCAAACAGATCTTGAATATCTTCTGTTTCTGTGACTTCTTCTGTACTTTCCAAAAGTTCTAGTTCTGTCTCTGCTACTTTTTCTGATTCTAATTCTTCTAATTCCTCTAGGTCTTCTTCCTCGGCAAATAATTCGAGTAAGTCTGCTTTAGCAGTGTCTTGACTACTAGGAACAGTTCTGTTGGGATCTAATTCGGCGGGGATTTCTTCAGGTTCTGATTTGGTAACTTTTTGTGTTTCCCACGGATCTCTGGTATATGTAGATGTGTCTTGTTCTTTGTCCCAAGTCGTGTCGAATTCTTTCCGAGTTACTTCCCTAGGAACTGTTTTCTGCAGCGGTGGGGTTGCTAAAGCTTGTAGTTGTTTACTAGCTGCGATATTTTCGGTATTGCCTTGGGCGATTAATTTTCCTGCTTCTTGGACTTCCTTGATAATCATACGTCCACAGGGATGATAGGCGTTTTCGGGATTGCTAATCACTGAGATGGCTACGGTTAATAACTTAACCCAAGAGGTTAGGTTGATTTTTTTTCCCAGATTCAGGAGTTCCTGACAATGTTCCTCAAATTGCCTGCGGGTTGCGGGGGTATCGCTTTGTTTGATCGTTTGCAGCATTTCCCGTAACTGTAGCAATACCTGTTTATAAAAATTTTGGTACAGTGCTTGATTTTTCACGGTTAGTTACACTCTCCCCTTCGATTATTGAGAAACTCCCCTCATTTCCCCTAGATTAACACAGTTTCGTTTATTTACTTTTGTGCTTCACAGAAGGTTGAACTATCTTTCTACTTGATATCCTAATTCTATCAATTGTCTTTGGGATTGACGCCACATTGGCTCTACTTTAACGAATAATTCTAGGTAAACTTCTCCTTCTATTAGTTTAGTAATTTGTTCTCTAGCTGCTGTGCCAATGGCTTTGAGCATACTTCCCCCCTTGCCAATGATTATACCTTTTTGCGATTTGCGCTCTACGTTAATAGCTGCGTAAATTTTTGTTACTTTGGCTTTTTGTTCGATTTTTTCGATGACGATCGCTACTGAGTGGGGTATTTCCTGACGGGTTAAATAGAGGATTTGTTCTCTAATTAATTCTGCCATAATCAAACGTTCGGGCTGATCGGTTACTAGTTCGGGGGGATAATAGTAAGGTCCACAGGGGAGTTTATTAACTATCACAGACTGAAGTTCGGTTATTCCTGTCCCATTTAAAGCTGAAAGTTTAACTATGTCCCAGTTTGGCCCTAATTCTAGATAACTTTCTCCTGTATTGCTAGCTATGTCTGATTTATTGAGTCCTAAGATAATTGGGGTTGGGTTGTCGGCGAGTAATTCGGCTATGTAGCGATCGCCTCCGCCTACTTGCACCGAACTATCGACTAAAAAGAGTATGACATCCACTAGGGCGATCGCCTGTTTGGCGTTTTTGACGATGACTTTTCCTAATTCGTGGTGGGGTTTATGAATCCCTGGTGTATCGATAAAAATTATTTGTTCTGTGGGCGTAGTTACTATTCCCTTGAGACGATTACGGGTGGTTTGGGCTACGGGGGAGGTAATGGCTATTTTTTGTCCTACTAGTTGATTGAGTAGGGTTGATTTTCCGACGTTAGGACGACCGATAATGGCGACGAATCCTGATTTAAATCCAGGGGGTGGGGTGGGAATTGTTCCTAAAGAAATTTCATTCATTTTTTTCTCAAATTCCAGGAGCCAAATTTCGGAAACGGGTAATTGTAGTAATTCTCGTATTTCCAGTCTATCTCTATTTGGGCCAATAGTTGTGGTTGAGTGGGGACGATTAGGCCTAATCGAGTACCTAGAGTTAAAAATTCTCTGATTTTTTGAGTTAATTTAGCTCAATTATCTGTTTTGGATTTAACCTCCACTATTTTGGCATAATCTGGTCTTGTTTGAGACATTTGGATTGTTTTAATTCTGATTGAGTAATTTTGCTTCTGTTAACCACTGTTGGACTAATGCTAGGGGAGGACATAAATCTTGTCGTTGCATAGTTGCTACTTGCATTCTCAGAATTTGTTGACGTAAGCGATAAACTGGGATTTGACTCAGTTGAGAAACTGAAATAATGCCACTATGTAACAATAATCCTGAGTAGGTACATCCTACGCTAGGAATTCGAGCTAAATCTGCTAGGGCTATCCATTTACGCAGATAACGATACTCTATTTTTAATTCTCTAGCTAAAGCTTCTGCTGATTGTTGATTTCTGGTTTTGCTTAATAAATCTTTGGTTGTTTTGATTCCTTTACTTTCTAACAGATTTACTTCTGCTGGTTTTATTCCTGGTATAGCTGCGATTGACCAGAAGGTTACTTTACTCATTTGGTTATTAAGGTCATAATTTTTTCTCCCTCTAGGATCAGATTTTGACCTTGAGGAATTACGGCTAAAGCGTTGGTTTGGGCTAAATTAATTAAATTACCGGAATCTTGACTACCTGGGGCGAGACTAAATTGATAAACTCCCCTATCTAGATTTAGTCTCCCCCAAAAGTAGGTTTCCCGATCGCCTGTACTTTTAAGGGTTTGTCGATTCTCTGCTTCTATCCATTGGGGTATCCAGGGTTGTTCTTTTCCTGAGAGTTTGGCGATCGCCGGTTGAACGAAACGCCAACAACTTACTAAGGCTGAGACTGGATTTCCCGGAATCCCAAAATAGACACAACCTTGAGGAAATTTAGCTACGGTCAGGGGTTTACCTGGTTTAACGGCTACACTATTGATCTCTATCGTTGCGCCTAATTCTCTGAGGATTTGTTCTACATAGTCATAACTCCCTACGGAAACTCCTCCTGTGGATAAGACTAGATCCCCTACAGCCATAGCTTGGCTGATTTTATCCCGCAGTTGTGTCGGGTTATCTGGTACGATACCTAGGGGTATGGGTATTGCTCCTTGACTTAAGACAAAAGCGTATAAAGCATATTGATTAGAATCGATAATTTTTCCTGGTTGTAGAGGTTGATTGGGGTTAATTAACTCATCTCCGGTAGAGAGGATCGCTACTTGAGGACGTCTTTTTACGGGGATGTCGGTTACTTGTACTGTTGCTAAAACGGCTATTTCAGCGGCACAAAGGGTAATTCCTGCTCTCAGTAGAGGGTCTCCCCCTTGATAATATGCTCCTTTTTTTCTGACGAAGGTTTGGGGTGTTGTTGGTGGTTGCAGAATAACTACTCGATCGCCCATTTTTTCAGTGTCTTCCTGTCTGATAATTGTATC
>CALGKL010000186.1 GCA_937930495.1 uncultured Gloeocapsa sp. | reverse complement strand
TAAGGCGCTAAAAATTTGACCAACAAGCGGATTAGGATTACTATAGAACTGATAGAAATACCCTCAGATAATCTAGGGGAGGGGTATTTTCTTTTATTGTCCCCTAAAATCCATTGGAGAGAATCATTGAGTCAAACAACGGTAGGGGCGATTTGCCTGATTTTATTAGTCTCTCAGGGAATTGCTACCCTGATTCTACTTTCTCGTCTTGTTCCAGGATTAAGGCGTAAACCCCCCTTAAAGCCAGTTGAACCGACTCCTGAGCAATTAGGAAAGGTCAGTATCATTGTCCCTACTCTCAATGAAGCGGCTCGTCTCGATCCCTGTTTAGAGGGTTTAACTCGTCAAGGTTATGAGGTGCGCGAGATTATTTTTGTCGATAGCAATTCCCAAGATGGGACTCCCGATCGCGTTAAACAAGCCCAAAGCAAAGATCCTCGTTTTCGCTTGATTAATGACCCTCCTTTACCCCCTAATTGGATTGGTCGTCCCTGGGCTTTACACAATGGCTTTCTAGCAAGCTCTCCCAAAAGTACCTGGATTTTGGGTATCGACGCTGATACTCAACCCCAGCCAGGTTTGGTGGCTAGTCTAATCACTACCGCCGAAAGAGAAGGTTATGATTTGATTTCTTTAGCGCCTCAATTTATTTTGGCATACCCTGGAGAATGGTGGTTACAACCTGCTTTGTTGGTAACTCTGCTCTATCGGGCTTTTAGCCCTGGAGGTGGTCAAGCTATTCCCGAACGCATTATGGCTAATGGTCAATGTTTCTGCTGTCGTCGTTCGGTTTTAGAAGCCGTCGGAGGTTATCAAAGCGCTTCTGGCTCTTTTTGTGATGATGTGACTCTAGCTCGTTATATCGCTTTAGCTGGTTATCGGGTGGGTTTTGCTGATGGAGCTAATTTAATCAAAGTCAGGATGTATCAAGGTTTCTGGGAAACTTGGCAAGAATGGGGGCGATCGCTTGATTTGAAAGATGCTTGCTCTCCTCAATCTCTCTGGTGCGACCTTTGGTTGTTATTAAATGTTCAAGCTCTCCCTATCCCGATTTTCATCTTTTGTCTGATCTTATTAAGTTATGGTTTGACTTTTCCCACCCTGTTAGCTCTTTTGGCTCTCAATCTCTTTTTACTTCTACTTCGTTTAATTATTACCTTCTCGATTAGTAACTCCTATAGTAATCTTTCTTGGTGGTTTTGGCTTTCTCCTTTTGCTGATTCCTTAGCTTGGTTGAGAATTTTCCTCTCTGCTCGTCAAATTCCTCGCCAATGGCGCGGGAGAGTTTATCGTTGATTGTTGGTTTTGTTGGGCGGGAGTGATTCCACTACAAAATCATCTGGTTGATCTGTTCCCTCCAAAGCTCTTGATCCCAGGAGCGATAATTATAATACAAATAACCCAAGGTATGTCAAGTACCTAACAAAAAATTGGGGCGCTTTTAGTCCCCAAGGCTAGAAGATTTTAAACAGAAGGACGACGACTATTGCGACGACCTCCGCCACCACTATTACCGCGCTCTTCGCGAGGTTTAGCTTTATTAACTCTCATTTCTCTACCCATCCATTCAGCACCATCTAAGGTTTCGATCGCTTTTTCTTCTTCTTCGTCGGTTTCCATTTCCACAAAACCAAAACCGCGCATTTTACCTGTTTCGGGATCTGTGGGTATATAGACTCTTTTTACCGTACCATAATCTTGAAAGACCTCTTTGAGATCATCTTGGGTGACATCATAGGATAAGTTTCCAACGTAGATTGACATAATCAGTCTCCAAACTTTTATAAAACAACCGTCAAGATTCTAGACGTCGGAAACAAGCCTGTGGAAATAATTAAGACAAACACTGCAACCGATTCTATACCTCTCTTCAAGAATTAAGCTAACACAATGTATTAGCTATCGAAACAAAAATTAACAAAAATTTGGCAAATTCAGACTTTGCGCAAGCAAAGATAATGACGAGTACTTTGACTCAAAGGAGTTGTTAATTCTTGAATTGTTTCGATCTTACCAGATAAAGTAGTTAAGTTTTTATCCAACTCGTTATTTTCCTCTACAGACCAATAACCGCGATAGAGAATAGCTAAACCCCCCTTTTTAACCAGAGGTAGGGTATATTCAGTACAGACGGTAGCTGAGCCCACAGCTCTGATTAGAGCCAAATCATAGTGATTTTGATATTGTTGATCCTTTTGTAACTCTTCAGCCCTAGCGGCGATCGCCTTGACATTGGTCAAATGGAGATGTTGAGAAAGATTATTAAGAAAATTAACTTTTTTGCGGGTAGAATCGAGTAAGGTTACCTGCCAATGGGGAAAAGCAATGGCGATGGGGATACCAGGAAAACCAGCACCCGTACCGATATCAATAACTTGTAAGGGTTGATCCCGTGGGAGTAAAGGGGAGATCACTCCTGCTAAAGAATCCCAGAGATGTTTTTCCCAGAAATCTCGAGGACTAGTAATCCGTGTCAAATTAAATTGACGATTAGCCTCTAAAATCTCCTGATAGAGTTGCTCAAAAGTATTTTTGTGCGCAGGAGTAGGTGACCAACCCAAGGTTTGCTCCCAAATCAAATCTAGTTCAGGTAATTTATCCATTGGTGACTAATGAAACTTTAGTTAATACGCCGTGGTTGATTTGCCAACATTGATCAGCGATGCTCAAAAAATCCTCAACATCATGACTAACAACCAAAAGAGTCCAATGTTGTTTTAACTTAGCCAACAACTTAGTCAATTGTCGTCGCATAGACCAATCCAAACCCGCTGTAGGTTCATCAAGTAAGAGGATATTTGGTTGACGAATCAATTGTACAGCCAAAGCGAGACGGCGTTGTTGTCCACCACTGAGGTCATGGGGGGAAGTTTCCCAGGGAAGATGATCTAGACTCACCTCTGTTAAAACCTGCTCGATTTGTTCTCTGCGGATTTCCGGGTGTCCTAAACGCAATTCTTCCAGGAGAGTACCACCACAGAAATGGCGTTCAGGAAATTGAAAAACAATACCCCCAAGTTGTTGTAAATCAGAGGAATTCAACTCTTGGTCGCGCCAAAAAATCTGACCTTTACTTTGATTAACCAAACCTGCTAATATTTCCAAAAGAGTTGTTTTTCCCGAACCACTAGCACCAACAATTAAGCCTAACTGCTGAGGTGGTAATTCCAGGGTTATTTCTTTTAGGATAGGGG
>CALGKL010000185.1 GCA_937930495.1 uncultured Gloeocapsa sp. | reverse complement strand
TAGAGAAAATAAACGAGGTCAAGTTTGCCTCTGTTGTTCGTGTTATTTATCAAAAAGTCCTATGAATCAATTTAAAACTCTCATTTTATTATCTGTACTCAGTGCTCTATTAATCTCCATTAGCTATTTTGTTATTGGTGGGAGAATCGGGTTAATTGTCGGTCTAGTCTTAGCCGCATTCAGCAATCTGAGTTCTTGGTATTTTTCCGATCAAATCGCCTTGAGTGCTTATCAAGCCCAACCTTTAACACCTGAGCAGGCTCCCGGATTATACCAAATGGTAGAAAATCTCGCGCAAAAAGCGGGAATTCCTACACCTAGACTCTATCTTGTCCCTACCCAGGCGGCTAATGCTTTTGCCACCGGAAGAGACCCTAATCACGCTGCCGTAGCTGTGACACAAGGTATCGTAGAATTATTACCTCCTGATGAATTAGAGGGAGTGATTGCCCACGAATTAAGTCACATCCGTAATCGAGATACTCTCACCCAAGCGGTAGCAGCAACCATAGCCGGTGCAATCTCTTTTTTAGCGCAAACCCTCAGTTATGGTCTCTGGTTTATGGGTAGTTCTCGAGATAATAATCGTAGTGCTAATCCTTTAGGCATATTATTAACGGTTATTCTCGCACCTATTGCCGCTACTGTCATACAATTAGCTATTTCTCGTACTCGCGAATTCGCCGCCGACGCCAGTGCAGCTCAACTAACCGGTAATCCTCGTGGTTTAGCTAGTGCTTTACAAAGGTTAGATAATCAAGGTAAATTGTTGCCTATGGGTGGTAATCCGGCTTTTGAACCTTTATTGATTAGTAATCCTGTTTCCGGAGCTTTTTTGGGTAATTTGTTTGCAACACACCCTCCTACTGAAGCGAGAATTCAAAATCTCTTAGCTTTAGAGCAAAGAGTTTAAATTTAATCGACCCATCCTCTTCAAGATGGGTCAGTTGATTTTTCAGATTCTTAATCTGATAACATGGTTTCTAAATCGCGACGATGTTCTATCTGTCTGAGAAAGTAACCGGTCATCATCGCTGAGGCGAGAAGATTAGCTAAATTTTCCCTTTCTGTGGTTATTTGCACGCTAAAATCTTCTGAGGGTAACAGGCCAATTAATCCTTGGACGTTGTGACTGATAATTTCTTTGATTTCTGGACTAGCGGATTGAGCAATTTGACTGAGATATTCTGGATTTTGTCGTTGGAGATATTGTAAAAGTGCATTGGGAGGGGAATCTTCGGGTTCAGAATGGAAAAATTTGGAGTTAAATACCATGAGAACTGCTGCTAGCTAGTAGAACCTATACTATTTTATACTTAATCTGCTCAATTTGGCTGCATAATTTGGGAAAGTTGTTCTACTTCAAAATATTGGTAAAATTTGTCCGTGACTTCTAACCAGTAGGATCTGCCCTGTTGTTGGGGTTTTTTCCTGATTAAACCTAATTCTACTAGTTCTTGTACCTGTTGATAAGCACTACTCCCCCTTAAATCGATTAAATCTGTCTGTAAGATAGGATGGTAGAGAGCGATCGCCGCTAAAGTACGTAGAGTACCGATTTTTAATTCAGCGGGAATGAGATGATGTACCAATTCTTGATATTGTGAGCGCAATTGTAAGCTATAACCCGCCGGAGTCTCAACTACTTCTAAAGCGCTAGGACGCTGAGCGTAGATAGACATTAACTCTAAGATAGCTTTTTTAGCTTCTTGACGGGTACAATTAGCTGAGGTAGCTATTTCAGATAGGTTCAGCGGTTGTCCTTTGAGATAGAGTATTGCTTCTATAGTGGTTGCTAATTGCTGAGATCGTTCTGACATAGTTATTGATTTTCTTGAGCCTTAATTACTTCCAAAGGTAGCCATCCTGGGGACCAAAGCTCCCGCTCTTGTAGTTGTTGAGCGTTTAACCAGAATCTGACTTGAGGATCACAAGAAGCTACCATTTCGACAAATACCCACTTACCCTCCTGTTTTCTATTGACTACCTGAAAGTGTCGCCAACCCCAGGTTGTTTGTCTAGCAGTCCATGAAGAGCCAATCAGATGAGGATATTTTTGTTTTTTAGCCATTTTTGAGTTGAATTAGAGGTGGGTACTTATGCCAACATTTTGTTAAAGTTTAACCTAAAATGCTAGAAGATAGATTCTGTACATAAATGAACAAGAAACACTGGCAATTGTCAACTTCCCTAACTACCTGGCTGATTATCTCTATTTCCTGGGGAGGAATTCCTCTGAGTACATTAGCCCAAGAAATTCCTCCTCAAGCTGTACCTCTAACCACGATCCAAGAGAGTGATTATGTTGTGGGCGCCGGGGATAAGTTGCGTATAGATATTTTTCAAGTAACAGAATATAGTGGTGAGTATCTAGTTTTAGTCGATGGGACGGTAACTCTTCCCTTGATTGGACGTTTACCCGTAGCGGGATTAACCCTAACCCAAATGAGTGAAAAAATATCTCAAGCTTACGCCGATTATCTCAAACGACCAATCGCTACGGTTAGTTTAATCAGTCCACGACCTTTGCGCATAGGTATCTCCGGAGAAATAGGTAGTCCTGGTTCTTATAGCTTTAATTTCCAAGAAAAACAACAATTTCCTACTGTGACTAATCTAATCGAAAGAGCCGGTGGTTTAACTACCCTAGCGGATATCGAAAGG
>CALGKL010000184.1 GCA_937930495.1 uncultured Gloeocapsa sp. | reverse complement strand
ACAATCGACAGAGATTTAAATGGGGCGCGAGGGATATTCCTTCGTGCAGTGGTTGATACGCCATGCTTGAGAGAACATCTTAAGTTTAGTATTTGTTAGCTTTTGTTAGCGAAAAAGTATCGGATAGGCTTTGTCTCTAATCAGAAAATCTCGAATATTGTTCTGGAGTCACTGTCAATTCTTGGGGAATCCTAGCGCCAATCCCTCAACACCTAAAGCGGCTAATTGTGCTTGGGCTTTGTGGAGAGACTCGTACCATTCTTGAGTAGGATCGCTATCGGCGACTATTCCGGCGCCTACTTGTCCCCAGACCTGATTATGGTTAAATAAGAGGGTGCGAATGAGGATATTTAAATCTAAATCGCCGTTATAATTGATATAACCACAAGAACCATAGAATAAATTCCGCTTCAGGGGTTCGAGTTCTTCGATTATTTCTAAACAACGTACCTTGGGACATCCTGTAATCGTTCCTCCAGGGAAGACAGCGCGAATTAAGTCTATAGCGTCATAGTCTTTTCGTAAAATACCGCGTACGTTACTAACTAGGTGCATGACATGACTATACCGTTCTATGGTAAATAACTCATCTACTTCTACTGAACCCCATTGACAAACTCTCCCTAAGTCATTTCTCTCTAAATCTACGAGCATTATATGTTCGGCGCGTTCTTTCGTAGTAGTAATTAATTCTTGGGCTAATTGTAAATCTAGTTCTTGAGTTTGACCCCGATTACGAGTCCCCGCGATTGGTCGAGTTTGGGCTTGATTTCCCTTTAACTGAATTAAACGTTCAGGAGAACAACTAATCATCATCCCCCAGGGTGTTTGCCAATAACTGGCAAAGGGAGAAGGATTAATCGTAGCCAGACGCTGATAAATTGACCAAGGATCCTGTTGGGTTGTAACCTGAAAGCGTAGAGATAAATTGGCTTGAAAGATATCCCCCGCGTGAATATATGCTAAGGCTTTAGATACAGCTTGTTCGTAGTCTGATTGGGAACTAATTAGGGAAAAACCCAGGATTTGACTATCTGTATAATTGTCTGCAGGAGACGATCGCAATTGTGCTGTTAATTGATCAAGTTTTGCTACACTAGGTGCCGCTAACCAGAGGGTTTGTTCGAGATGATCGGCGATCGCCAGTTGTTCTGGTTCATACCAATAAGCAACCGGAAAGGGTAACGTATCTTGTTTTAATTGGGGTAAGCGTTCGATTTCCCAAGCTAAATCATAACCTAACCATCCTAACCAACCTCCTGTAAAGGGTAAGTCAGGGGAGTTTTTCTCGGTTTTGTCTTGATTTTCACTGAGTAATGAACGTAATAGGGGCAAAATTTGCCCTACAGGTGGTGTAAATAGTTGTTTTACCCCTTTTCTCACCATAGCTCCTCCCGCGCAGATAGAATAGCGTGCTAATGAGGTTTGTTCTTGATATGTGGGAAAAGGACTCTCTAACAGAGTAGCAATAGGATAAAACCGACGAAATAATTGCTCAAAGATAACTCTACCTTGACGGTTTTCCAGAGGTAGCGATCGCCAATATTTAGTCATTCTGATAGCGATTATAAAGATCTTTAGCGATATTTTCTGTGACTAAATGACTAACCGAACCCCCGAAACGGGCTATTTCTTTCACCACACTACTACTGAGAAAACTATATTCTTTGGTCGTAGCTAAAAAAACCGTTTCAATATCTGTCCATAGTGTTTTATTGGTATGAGCCATTTGTAATTCTTTTTCAAAATCTGATAAAACTCTTAACCCTCTTAATAATACTCCTGCTCGACGTTGACGTGCGTATTCTACGGTTAATCCTGAAAAAGTATCTACTTCTACGTTAGATAAATGCTGTACACATTCTGTGATTTGTTTAACTCTTTGTTCTTGAGAAAACAGGGGAGTTTTACTAGGATTAGATAAGACTGCTACAATCACCGTTTCAAATAGTTTACTACTGCGTTCAATTATATCTAAATGTCCTAAAGTAATCGGGTCAAAACTCCCGGGATAAATAGCAATCATCAGCTATTCTATTGCCTTTATTAATTCTGGACGAGTGTACCAACTATAAAAACCTTCGGTTACTGGTTTTATGTTTAATTCTTCTCGCCACTGCTCAAGAGGACGTTCTAATCCTTCTTCCCATTTAATCGGAAATAATGGTTTAGCTGCTTGTCCCATTTGCAATCCTTTCCCAATTACTTCTAATTTATAACCTAAAGTTCTACCTGCTTCACTCATATCTAAATCAGGTTGATATAAATCTTCATTAGCAAAGAAAGAGGCTAGCAAACTGATTAAATCGATAAAAATAAAAGTAGGATAAGCAAATTGACCAGCACTTACAGAAATAACCCCTAATTCTCCTAAATTATCTAAACTAAATCCTGTCAAGATATGGTGGAGGTCGTGGGTTTTATAGACTCGAAAACTTACATAAGCGGCGTCATTATCAAAAGTTTCTGGATGTCGGTAGAATTGGGGGTCGTACCCAAGAGTACTCATAACTCGAGCATAAGTCCAGCCTAAAGAATATTTAGGCATCTTTAACATAGCTTCTAAATCGTAGAGAGGTCCTACATAGCGTTCTTGAATCATTTCAGCACTAGCTGGATTATTTTGCAGTGCTTTAAGACACCTATTCATTGGTTTACTTTGATTCAGTTTTTCGCTAACATCAAAAACACTGTTTACATCTTGACCGGCACCTGCTGCTAAATCTACTAATTCTAGAAATTTTTGCAGATTCTCTTTATTAGCTATGTTGTTAATATATTTAAATCCCATGATTTCTCCTCAATAACTAGTTTCTAGCTTACCATAATTAGGTTAAGCATAGCTAAATATAAATATTTTGCCTTAAAGTTGTGACTATTTTTAGGTTAAATTCTTCTTCAAATACACCTTTTTTATAATCTAAACTCCATAATTCTAAGGCACAATCATCATTAGGATAACTTGGGGTTAGATGTAGGTGTAATTGACGATATTCTGGGTCATATTTACATTCTATCTTACTGATTGCTCCGATTTGACGACGGTCAAGGGCGATCGCCAGACGTAAAATCGCGCTTAATTGTCTAACTAACAATCTTGTTTCTTTGTTAGTAAGATTATTATAATTTTCGTGTTTCTTTTTGGGTTTACTTTTCCGGTGATAACGAGCTAAATTAGCAATTATTTCTATTTCGGTTTCGGTATAGCCTAATAATTCTGCGTTACGAATCAGATAATAAGAGTGTTTATGGTGAGCAGCATGATTTACATATAACCCACAATTATGTAGAATTGCCGCAGCCCAGAGTAATTCTTTAGCTTTATCTCCCCAATTATGCAGTATTCCCTGAAGTTGTTCAAAAATACTTAAAGCAAAACCAGCGACTTTTTGACCATAATCTAGATTAGTCTGGTATTTATGGGCTATTTTCAGAATGCTACGTTCTCTGACTTCGGTTTGATAGCGTAAACGACTTTCGATATAACCATTATTCAACATCCAATCAACGATAATACCCTCTCTCAGGGAACGTTCACAGAGGGTAAGCTGATCGAGATTAAGCATAGTCATGGCTTCTAGTAAAATCATTGCACCGGCTAGAATAATTTCGGCTCTTTTTTCCGACATACCGGGAAGAGCTGCTCTTCCTGAATAGTCTAAAGCTGCTAATTGTTTAACTATGTCTTTAATTTCTCTTCTACTGATTTGATAACCTTGTAGGGGAGTAGGGATAGTACCTAATTTTTTGAGAGCGCTAATCGTGGTCAGGGTTTCGATCGTACCAGAAGTACCGACTAAACGAGGTTGCTCTCCTCTAGATAAACCTTGTAAAATGTTCTCCACAGGACGTTCTAGCA
>CALGKL010000183.1 GCA_937930495.1 uncultured Gloeocapsa sp. | reverse complement strand
TCTCTGTTGGGATTTTTGTTAGTCAACAGTTCTGCTATCATAGCTCATAACGTAGAACAGCCTACGGAAAATCGCTCTGCTAGGACAGAGGTTATCACAGAAACTCCTAGTTTATTCGTTAATTTAACCAGTAATGATCCTTGGCGAGCGGGAATGGCGATTAATTTTGCCCGCAATAGCTTAAAAAAAGGTCATGAAGTGGTTATATTTTTAAATACTGAGGGAGTAAATTTAGCTTCCACGAAAATAGCACAGCCAACCAATGGCAATAATGAGGAGAATCCACAAGAGATGTTGAAGGATTTCCTCAGTCAAGGTGGGAGAGTAATTATTTGTCCGAGTTGTATGGCAAAAGCGGGAATAAGTCAAGAAGACTTAATCGAAGGGGTGGAGATAAGTTCTCCCGATGTTATTGAGACAACCTTATATAGAGATCAAGTCAGAGTCATGAGTTGGTAAAAAATGGGTTAGAGAGGGAATAATCCTCTCCCCCTAGTCAGGGGGTGAAGTAATTTTAGTGATTAATCCCTAACAGGGGTTGTAGCAGTATTGCTATCAGATTTGTGATATATTTTTTCCGGATCTTGAATCCGTTCGATTACCCTATTGATAACCGCTTCTTTAGCCAGACGAATAGCGTTAAAGATAGAGGGCGCTTGGGAACTACCATGACTAATGATACAGACTCCTGCAACACCAAATAAAAGCGCTCCCCCATGTTCAGCGTGATCGATGCGCTGTCTAATGCGTTTAAGATTGGGTTTTAGTAAAGCTGTACCAACTTGTCCGCGCCAACCGTAGGGAAGTTCTTGACGGAGAGTTTGTAACATAACTTCCCCGATCGCTTCGGCGAATTTAAGTAAGACATTACCAACAAAACCATCACAGACAATTACATCAAAGTCACCCGAGAGGACATCCCTACCTTCAGCGTTACCTCTAAAGTTGATATAGGGATTAGCTTCAAGGAGTTTATAGGTTTCTTTGGTTAACTTATCTCCTTTTCCGGGTTCTTCCCCCATATTCAATAATCCTACTTGCGGTTCTTCGATATCTAGCACGTATTTACTATATATCGAACCCATCAGGGCGAATTGTTCTAAATATTCAGGATCGCTATCAACGTTAGCACCCACATCGAGAATAATAACAGATTTACCAGCTAACATAGTAGGAAACATAGCGCCAATTGCTGGTCTTTTAATCCCGGTCAAGGTATCTAAACGGAGTTTAGCCGCAGCCATAGCTGCACCAGAATGACCTGCTGAGACCACAGCATCAGCTTGACCATTTTTGACTAAATCCATAGCCACATTAATGGAAGCTTGGGGTTTACGTCGGAGACTTTTGAGGGGTTCTTCCCCCATTTCGACGACTCCTTGGGCGTTAACGATTTGTAAACTTTTGGAACTAGGGTGTAAATTCAAAGCCGCTTGAACTTGTTGATAATCCCCTACCAAAATAATCTCTACATCTAGTTCTTCAGAAGCTCGGATAGCTCCAGCTACAATTTCATTGGGTGCGTGATCGCCACCCATCGCGTCTACCGCAATTCTTGGACGAGTTGATGCCATTGATTAGAAGGTAATAGAAGCCAATTATGATCTTAACAGAGTAACTGACCTAAATCGACATTTTCTGATTATTCTTGCCATTGGGAATAGGGATATTTAACCAAATTAGCGTTATAGTATCTCGAATCTGTGGATACTTCCTCACCCACCCAATCTGGTAACTCAACCGATTGATTTTCTGTAGTTAATTCTACTTCAGCAATCATTAAACCAGCGTTATCCCCTTGAAACTCATCTATTTCCCAGAGTAATCCTTGATATTCTACTTGGTAACGGATTTTTTCGATTAAAGGGCGATCGCAGAGGGTATCTAACATAACTTGAGCATCAGCTCGGGGAATAGGATACTCGAACTCTAGTCTAGAGTAATTTTGCGTAGGTCCTTTGATGGTCAAAAAAGCCTGTTCACCGGCGATCCGGACGCGTACCGTTAAACCTTGATTAGTAGTCAGATAACCTTGAGAATAATACACCCCTGAATTGGGGGCGCGCCATTGTTTCTGATTAACGAGAAATTTACGTTCTATTTCTGTACCCATAAAAAAAAGCGATGGTCTATCGCTAATTTTAGAAGATAGCATCGCCCTGAGGAAAAAAAAACTTACCGATCTACTGATCCCATAATAATATCAATGCTACCCAAAATTGCCATAATATCAGCAACTTTTACACCCTTGAGGATATGGGGTAGGATTTGCAGGTTATTAAAGTCAGGAGCGCGGATTTTCCAACGCCAAGGAAAGACGTTATCATTACCGACGATAAAGACTCCCAATTCACCTTTACCACTTTCGAGACGTACATAATGCTCCCCTGTGGGTATTTTAAAGGTTGGGGCTACTTTTTTGGCAATATACTGATATTGAAAATCATACCAAGAGGATTTTTTGCCTTCCGCTAGACGTTTAGCTTCAAGATTTTCGTAGGGTCCACCAGGAATACCTTTGAGAGCTTGTAGGATGATTTTATTAGATTCGCGCATTTCTCGAATCCTGACCAAATAACGAGCTAAACAATCTCCCGCGGTTTCCCACTGTACGTCCCAGTCAAAATCGTCGTAACATTCATAGTGATCGACTTTGCGTAGGTCCCATTTTACCCCAGAGCCGCGCAACATTGGACCACTGAGGCCCCAATTAATCGCTTGTTCACGAGTAATGGTCCCTACTCCTTCCACACGACGACGGAAGATCGGGTTATTGGTGATCAACTTTTCGTACTCGTCTATTTTGGGGGCAAAATATTTACAAAAGTCTTCACATTTATCGATCCAACCGTAGGGAAGATCAACCGCTACTCCACCGATCCGGAAGTAGTTGTTATTGATTAAACGCATTCCCGTGGCTGCTTCCCAGAGGTCGTAAATCATCTCCCGTTCGCGGAAAATGTAGAAAAAGGGGGTTTGGGCGCCTACGTCAGCTAAAAATGGACCTAACCAGAGTAAATGATTAGCGATGCGATTGAGTTCGAGCATAATCACGCGGATATATTGGGCTCTTTTGGGAACTTCTATATCAGCGAGTTTTTCCGGGGCGTTAACCGTAATCGCTTCGTTAAACATTCCGGCGGCGTAATCCCAGCGACTGACGTAGGGAACGTACATCACGTTGGTACGATTTTCGGCGATTTTTTCCATCCCTCGATGGAGGTAGCCAATCACCGGCTCACAATCTACCACATCTTCACCGTCGAGAGTGACGATTAGGCGTAGTACACCGTGCATCGAGGGATGTTGAGGACCCATGTTGATTACCATGGGTTCCGTTTTTGTTTCAATTCTGGCCATAACTATTTTGGTTACAGTTGTGGTACAAACTGCTCTTTTTCAGGGACGTGAGTATATTCTGACACAATTCGCCGAAATTCTTCACCATCGATGGTCTCTTTTTCGATGAGCAGATCAACTAGGCGATCGATTACTTCCCGATTGTCACGGATAATTTGTCGAGCGACACTATGACCGTGTTCGATGATGGAGCGAACTTGACTATCGATGCGCGCGGCTACTTCTTCGGAATATTCGGATCTGTTCATAAAGCCACCACCGAGGAAGACTTCTCCGGTTTGACTTTCTAGAGATAGTGGTCCTAAATCACTCATGCCAAAACGGGTTACCATCTGACGTACTAATGATGTAACCTGTTGTAGGTCTCCACCGGCTCCTGTGGTTACTTCATCGTAGCCAAAGATTTCCTCTTCTGCAGCTCTACCGCCGAGAATTCCAGCAATCCGGGCCATCAATTGGGACTTACTGATTAATCCTTGTTCTTCATCGGGAGTAAACCAGGTTAAACCTTGGGCTTGTCCTCGCGGGATTAGAGTAACTTTTTGCACTGGATCGTGTTCTTTGATTAAGGTTCCGACGATGGCGTGACCGATTTCGTGATATGCTATCAAGCGCTTGCTCTTGCTATCTACTAGGGGTGTTCCTTCCATTCCGGCGATGACTCGGTCAATGGCGTCGTCAATTTCTAACATGGTTATGGCTTCTTTCCGACGACGAGCGGTTAAAATCGCTGCTTCATTGAGAAGATTGGCTAAGTCGGCGCCACTAAATCCTGGAGTGCGACGGGCGATCGCCTCTAGAGATATTTCGGGACTGAGTTTTTTGTTGCGCGCGTGGACTTCGAGGACTTTGATTCTACCTTTGATATCTGGTGTATCCACGGTAACTTGACGGTCAAAACGTCCCGGACGTAATAAAGCTGTATCTAATACATCTGGTCGGTTGGTAGCGGCGATAATAATAATCCCGTTATTGCCCTCAAATCCGTCCATCTCCGTCAGTAGCTGGTTGAGGGTTTGTTCTCTTTCGTCGTTACCTCCACCGATTCCTGCTCCCCGTTGACGTCCGACGGCGTCGATTTCATCGATAAAAATTAGACAGGGGGCGTTTTCTTTGGCTTTTTTGAATAGGTCTCTGACTCTTGATGCTCCTACCCCAACGAACATCTCGACGAATTCTGAACCGGAAATACTAAAAAAGGGTACACCTGCTTCTCCGGCGATCGCTTTGGCTAGGAGGGTTTTTCCGGTTCCCGGGGGTCCTACTAATAATACCCCTTTGGGGATGCTTGCGCCTACCGCTGTAAATTTCTCCGGTTGTTTGAGGAAGGTTACTACTTCTTCTAATTCTTCTTTGGCTTCGTCTATCCCAGCTACGTCTTCAAACTTTACCCCCGTTTTGGCTTCCATTTGAAAACGAGCTCTTGATTTACCAAAGCTCATGGCTTGACCTGGTCCTCCTGGTATATTATTGGAACGACGAAACAGGAAAAATAGGGCGCCAATGAGTAAGACTGGGAAAATTAGGTTCCCTAATACCCCCCAGATGGCGCTTTCGCTTCTGACGGGATGTACTTCTATGTCGATATTATTTTCTCTGAGTTGGGGTATTAATTCCGAAGAGTTACCTGGTAAATCTACTCTTAAACGTTGCACACGATTATCCAGGTCTGAATCTACCGCTTGAACAATCGCTGTTCTTCCACCTTCGTAAAAATCTACACTTTTGATTCTACCTGCTTCTAGATATTCCATGAAGCGTCCATAGGTCATTCTGGCGCTAGCTGTATTGTTGCCAATGGCTGCGGTTGTATTAGTGGCAAACGCTCCTTGCCAGACAAAAAACCCTATGACTAGAATAGGTACGGACCATAGTACTATAGTTCTCCAAGAAATCTTCATGAGTTAATCTTTTTACTTACCTTATTTTGTTTTTTTTGTCAAGATGTCTTAAACATTCTTAATAGAAGTTGACCCTTCTGTTACTAAATTTAACTTAATTCTCATCTTTCTCGCAACTAGTAGGCCAATGTTTATGTTCCGTTCTTTCCTTCCTTTTGTAACCCCTAAATTAGAGCAATGGTCGAATCGAGCGCGTCTGTTGCACTGGCTAACCTTGGTTTGGTTATTGATTGGGTTGGTGAGTTTGTATTCTGCTTCCTCAGCTGAAGGCTATGTGAAATTTAACGACACTTTGTATTATTTAAAAAGACAATTAATCTGGTTGACTATTGGAGGTATCTTATTTAATCTGATCGTCAGAACCCCGATTAAACAGATTGTAGTTTTTGCTTGGCTAGGGTTTCTAATTAGTCTGGTTTTGATTGCTCTGACTTTTGCACCTGGATTAGGAACAACTGTTTATGGTGCAACTCGTTGGTTAGATTTGGGTTTGGTGGTGATTCAACCTTCGGAATTGATTAAACCTTTTTTAGTTTTACAAAGCGCTTTAGTTTTTGCTAATTGGCTAAAAATTAAACCTTGGGTACGGCTCTTTTGGCTATGTGGGTTTGGGATACTCCTACTTTTAATTTTAAAACAACCAAATCTGAGTACTACCGCTTTATCTGGGATGGGAATCTGGTTAATCGCCTTAGCTAGTGGTTTACCCTGGCGTTATCTAGGGGGGACGGCGATCGCCGGTTTGTTGACGGCGATGATCAGTATTAGTTTACAAAGTTATCAGAGACAGAGAATCATTTCTTTTCTCAATCCTTGGGCGGATCCTTTGGGAGATGGTTATCAATTGGTACAAAGTCTTTTAGCGGTAGGATCTGGTCAAATTTGGGGTACAGGTTTGGGTTTATCCCAACAAAAACTTTTCTATCTCCCGATTCAATCTACGGATTTTATTTTTGCTGTTTTTGCTGAAGAGTTTGGCTTTCTAGGGAGTATTTTACTGTTGATTCTTTTAGTTATATACGCTACCTTAGCTCTCAAGGTAGCTAATAAGTGCAAACAGAGAGTCAATGCTTTGATTGCCATCGGTGTGATGGTGTTTATGGTGGGACAATCAATACTCCATATCGGAGTTGCTACCGGACTTTTACCTACTACTGGTTTGCCATTACCTCTCTTTAGTTATGGTGGTAGTTCCATGGTTTCTAGTCTCTGTTTAGCAGCATTACTAGTTAGGGTTGCTCGGGAGTCTAGCCAAGCTGAGGTTATTTCCTTTTCAGAATTTAGGGATTAATATACATATTTTAGTTGATATGTCAATAGTTTATTGATAAAGAATTATTTACAGTTAATAATAGTGATTGCTATAGAAATTGTAAACAAATATCAAAAGAATCAAGATGATTTTTATCAAATTGTTGCAAATTAAGATTTTTCTGCAAAAAGAGGAACATTTTTTGGTAAAAACGAAGAGAGAAGCCATAACCAAAAACAGCTTAAAGTGAAGGAGAATTTAAGATATGTTCACTCACGTCAAGTCCACCATTAGACATATTGCACCAGAACAAATAGGACAAAGAGCGTTAGTCAAGGTGGTCTATGTCGTGCTAGAACCACAATACCAAAGTTCTCTAGCCTCAGCAGTAAACGCAATTAATCAAAATAACCCTGATTTAGCGATCGAACTGAGTGGATATTTACTAGAAGAACTCAGAAATCCAGAGAATTACTCAGATTTCGAGGCAAAAATCAGCGAAGCGAATCTATTTATCGCTTCCTTAATTTTTATCGAAGATCTAGCGACAAAGATAGCCGAGACAGTCAAGGCCAACAGAGATAAAATCGAGGCAATTATAGTATTCCCTTCCATGCCAGAAATGATGCGCCTTAACAAACTAGGCACATTTTCCATGGCACAATTAGGACAATCAAAAAGCGCGATCGCCCAATTCATGCGCAAGCGGAAAGAAAAATCGGGGGCGTCCTTTGAAGACGGGATGTTAAAACTATTGCGCACCCTACCAAAAGTGCTCAAGTATATGCCCCTAGACAAAGCCCAAGACGCGCGCAGCTTCATGCTCAGTTTTCAATACTGGTTAGGAGGCTCACCAGAAAATATCGCCAACTTCCTAATCATGATCGCCGATAAATACGTCCTCCATAGACAAAAAGGCGAAAAAATAAGCTATCAAGAACCCTTAGTCTATCCAGATATGGGGATTTGGCATCCTCTAGCACCGAAAATGTTTGAAGATGTGCAAGAGTACCTACAATGGTATAACGCTCGCTCAGATATTCCTTCGGAGTTGAAAGATCCTCTAGCACCATGTATTGGCTTAATCTTACAAAGAACCCATCTAGTTACAGGAGACGACGCCCATTATGTAGCGATGGTGCAAGAACTAGAATCAATGGGAGCAAGAGTAATAGCGGTTTTCGCCGGTGGTTTAGACTTCTCCAAACCGATCGAAGAATATTTCTATGATAAAAGCCTTAAAGGGGTAACTCCCCTAGCGATGGTGGATTCAGTAGTATCCTTAACCGGCTTTGCTTTAGTAGGGGGACCAGCTAGACAAGATCACAAAACAGCAGTAGAAGCGCTGCAAAAACTGAATCGCCCCTATATGGTAGCTTTACCCCTAGTCTTCCAAACTACGGAAGAATGGCAAGAGAGCGATTTAGGTCTTCATCCAATTCAAGTAGCCCTACAAATAGCCATACCAGAATTAGACGGTGCGATTGAACCCTTGATTCTCTCAGGCAGAGATGGAGCCACCGGAAGAGCGATCGCCCTACAGGATCGGATTGAAACCATCGCGCAAAGAGCTCTAAAATGGGCGAATCTGCGTAAAAAACCCAAATTAGAGAAAAAAATTGCCATCACCGTCTTTAGCTTTCCTCCCGATAAAGGTAACGTCGGCACAGCAGCTTATCTAGATGTATTTGGCTCGATCTACGAAGTGATGAAAGCTTTGCAGAACAACGGCTATGACATTCGGGACTTACCGGAATCAGCAGAAGCATTGATGCAGGAAATCTTGCATGATGCCACAGCCCAATACCAAAGCCCTCAACTAAACGTAGCCTATCGGATGAGCGTCGAAGAATACGAACGTCTCACGCCCTATTCTACTCGTCTAGAGGAAAACTGGGGACCACCACCTGGAGAACTCAACAGCGATGGACAAAACCTACTCATCTACGGCAAAAGTTTTGGTAACCTCTTTATCGGAGTCCAACCCACCTTTGGTTACGAAGGGGACCCGATGCGTCTATTATTTTCCCGTTCAGCTAGTCCTCACCATGGGTTTGCTGCCTACTACACTTATTTAAATCATATTTGGGGAGCGGATGCGGTATTACATTTTGGTACACATGGTTCCCTCGAATTTATGCCCGGGAAACAAATGGGGATGTCAGGAAGCTGTTACCCGGATAACCTGATTGGCAACATTCCTAACCTTTACTACTACGCGGCGAATAACCCGTCAGAAGCAACCATCGCTAAACGTCGTAGTTACGCCGAGACGATCTCCTACCTGACCCCACCGGCGGAAAATGCAGGACTATATAAGGGGTTAAAAGAACTATCAGAGTTAATCGCCTCCTACCAAACCCTCAAAGATACAGGTAGGGGTGTAGCGATCCTCAACAGTATCGTTGATAAATGTCGTTTGGTGAATCTTGACCAAGATATCGATCTACCGTCAGAAGCAGCTAATCTCACCCCTGAAGCAAGAGATACAGTAGTAGGGAAAGTCTATCAAAAACTGATGGAGATAGAGTCCAGATTGCTTCCCTGTGGGTTACACGTGATTGGCAAACCCCCCACGGCAACCGAAGCGATCGCTACTCTAGTCAATATCGCGAGCCTAGATCGTCCCGAAGAAGAGATTGTCTCCCTACCCCGGATTATCGCGGCAAGTATTGGACGGGACATCGAGGAAATCTACCAAAATAGTAACAACGGTGTTCTCGCTGATGTAGAATTACTGCAACAAATCACCCAAGCTACCCGTAAAGCGGTCACCGCCTTGGTCGAAACCCAAACCCAAGCCGACGGAAGAGTCAACAAAGTTTCCCGACTCAATTTCTTCAACCTTGGTAAAAAGGCTCCCTGGTTAGAAAGTCTGATTGATTCGGGTTATCCCAAAGTTGACCCAGAATTACTCAAACCACTCTTTGAATACCTGGAATTTTGTTTAGAGCAAGTTTGTGCCGATAACGAATTAGG
>CALGKL010000182.1 GCA_937930495.1 uncultured Gloeocapsa sp. | reverse complement strand
CTCTACCTATGGTATCGGTAAAGATCTTAGCGCCGATCATTGGCGAAAGTTAGGGAGATTTTTATTAGAAAATAATTTGCTTACCGCTACCTCTGATGGTTATCCTATCCTCAAACTGAATAAATCTAGTTGGGAAATTCTGCGTAATTTACGTACCGTTTTTATTCCTCTGGAAAAAACAACCGTTAAAAAAGCCTTCCCCCAAAAAACCGACTATCTCCCTGAGGCCATCCCTAATTCTACACAAATGATTACTTTAAGATTATATCAACAGGGATTAACCCCAGAAATGATCGCTGTTGAGCGCAATTTAACTATTCAAACCATTTATAAACATTTTACTGAGTTAATCGCTCTGAATCAACCGGTTAACCTGGATTCTCTAGTCTCAACCTCTAAACAAGAAGTTATAATCGCCGCTTGCCAAAAATTAGGGATAGCCGCTCTAAAACCGATTAAAGAATATCTCGGTGATGATTATACTTATACAGAAATTATGTTAGTACGTGCTTGGTTACAAAGAAGAGGATGATGAGCAACAAGAATAATCATCTAGCAGAAAGCTTACTTGAGTTAACAACTCTAGAAATCCAGACCATGATCGTCGCCGAAATTCCTGTAGAATCATTTCACCCTTGGCAAGTATATCAGGACATTTATCAAATATCGCCAACCCTTCTGCAACAACAGGGAATATCTTCTCCTCTAGGCGATCGCTATCTTCAGTTACGTCAACAACTAGCTTTAGAATACTCCCTAATCACTGGAATCAGAGAACTTCCCCTACCCGAAGAGTTAGTTAACTCCCCTATCTTCGAGCAAAACCCTAGATTGGCAGCTAAATTACGTCAATTAAGTCTAAAAAAGCAGATTATAGACCAAAATCGCGCCATTTATGCCCAAACCATCCTAGAATTAGAAGGCAACATCACCAACAGATATACTCAAACCCTTCTCAACCATCCCCATCGAGACTTAATTCTCAGCTTACATTATCAAGGAGTAAACGCAGCTACCCAACAATGGCAACGGATTATTAAGTTAATTAGAGGCGCCTAGGCGCTTAGGGAGCTTCTGAGCTTCTGAGAAAGACTATATAATAATACCTTTGCTCCTTTCCTCCTTTCCTCCGAACTCATTTAATAATGTTAACTCCTGCTAATCTTAATCACCATTGGGCATCAATTATCGTGACAACCCTAAGTAAATTAGGGTTAAAAATCGCCGTAATTAGTCCTGGATCTCGTTCTACCCCTTTGACTCTGGCTTTAGCTAAAGATCAAAGCATTGAAACTCTTGTAGTACTTGACGAACGTTCCGCCGCTTTTTTGGCTTTAGGAATCGCTAAAAGACAAAAACTACCAGTAGCATTAATATGTACTTCGGGAACAGCAGGAGCTAATTTTTATCCCGCTATTATCGAAGCTAGATATAGTCAAGTCCCCTTGTTAGTCTTTACCGCCGATCGCCCTAAAGAATTACAAGATTGCTACGCAGGGCAAACCATCGACCAAATCAGACTATATGGTAATTATCCCAATTGGCAAACCGAGTTAGCTATACCGCAAGCAGATTTATCTCTATATAGTTATCTACGGAAAACTATTGTACAAGCTTGGCGACGTTGTCTATTACCAACCCCTGGAGTAGTTCACCTCAATTGTCCATTTCGTGAACCTTTAACCCCTGTTAATCTCAATGAATCCCTAGACTTACCTACTGATTTTTGGGATAATTTATCAAATGATTATCAGTTACCCTCAAGAACATTTTCTCCCCCCCCAGATTGGCTAAATTGTACAGAGGGAATCATTATCGCCGGTTTAGCCACACCCTCTGACCCTCAAGCTTATTGTCAGGCGATCGCCCGTTTAGCCAGTTATTTAGGATGGGTAGTTTTAGCCGAAGCTCTATCACCTTTGCGCAATTATGCACAGATTAACCCCTATTTAATCTCTACCTATGATTTTCTCTTACGTTCCCCCGATTTAGCCCAAAAACTCACTCCTAAGCTAGTTATTCAGTTAGGAGAACTTCCTACCAGTAAAATCTTACGCCAATGGTTAACCGAAACCGCAGCTAGGCGCTGGATAATCAGTAACAGTCAGGAAAATTTTGATCCTCTCCACGGTAAGACTATTTATCTCAATGGAGAAGTTACCGAATTATCCCTACCAACAACAGAAAAGTCCGACTCTGCTTATAGACAATTATGGTGTAACGCTGAAAAAAAAGCGAGAGAATATCTAGATCATAATTTGGCTAGTGAACAGGAATTTTTTGAAGGTAAAGTGTCTTGGTTACTATCTCAACATTTACCCCCAAAAACCCCTATTTTTCTAGCTAGTAGTATGTCTGTTCGTTACGCTGAATTCTTCTGGAAACCAGGAGATAGGGAAATTATCCCCTATTTTAATCGTGGTGCTAATGGTATTGATGGGACATTAAGTACTGCTTTGGGGATAGCATATAATCAACCTAGCGCTATTTTACTCACAGGAGATTTAGCCTTATTACACGATACCAATGGTTTTTTGTTTAGACCTAAATTTAAAGGTCATTTAACCATCGTACTGATTAATAATCAAGGAGGAGGTATTTTTAATCATCTACCTATTGCTCAATTTACCGATTATTTTGAAGAATTTTTCGCCACTCCCCAAGATCTAGATTTTGCTTCTCTATGTCAAACCTATAAAGTAGAACACCATTTGATTAGTAATTGGGAAGAGTTTATTAGTTACTTAAATCCTCTTCCTCGTGAAGGTATTCGTGTTTTAGAGTTAAAATGCGATCGCTTTTTAGATAGTCGTTGGTTATCTTCCCGAGTTGAGAAAGGATTATTAGAAAAGCAGCTCTTCGGGTAAGATAACACCCTGTGCACTTTCTTTTAATTAAACGTTACCACTAATTGCTAATTACTCTTTAGCAATTATCCCCTAGAATTGCTATCACAATCGCCTTAGCAATTTTTCAATGATATTAATCGTTCAATAATTTAGGTAATCTCTGCTCTAGAAAAAAATTAAAATCTCTTAGTCTCAATGTAGAATCAATTAGAATTGATGAATTAACCGGTAAACCTTTGACTTTTTGGCCAAGATCCTGACAACTTACCTCTAGAAATATAAAAACAATGATTTAATTGAGTAAGCCTAACTAAAAAGGGATAATTTCTGGTAAAATTTGGGCAAAAGCATTGACTCTATAACTAGGGGACTAAAAGATTGACTACTCGTGTAATTATCGTCCGTCATGGTCAAAGTAACTATAACGTTCAAAAACGCATACAAGGACGTAGTGACGAATCTATTTTAACCGCTAAAGGTGAACAAGATGCCCAAATCCTGGGAGAAACCTTAAAAAATTACCAGTTAAGCGCTATTTATTCTAGCCCCTTACAACGAGCTTTGGGTACAGCCAAAATTATCCAGAGTTGTTTAGCTAATTCCCCTACCCTCAAACCCCTAGAAACCCTGCGAGAAATTGATTTACCTCAGTGGGAAAATATGGTCAAAGAGGAGGTAGAGCAAAAATTTACTCAAGCTTATCGGACTTGGAAAACTCAACCCCAACAGTTGTCGATGACCAGGGTAACTCCCTCTGGTAGTGATGAAGAATTTTTCCCAGTTTTGTCATTATACGCACAAGCTCAAAGTTTTTGGCAAGAAACCCTACCTCAACACCAAGGAGAAACGATTCTGATCGTAGCTCACAATGGGATTAACCGTTGTTTACTCATGAGTGCATTAGGGATCAATCCTGAATATTATCACTCTCTGCAACAATCTAATTGCTGTATTAACATCTTAAACTTTACCGGTAAATGGGGAGAACCTGTACAGTTAGAATCTTTAAATCAAACAGCTCATTTGGGAATACCTATTCCCCCAGTGCGATCGCCTGATAATCCCCTCCGCTTATTATTAGTTCGTCATGGTGAGACAGAATGGAATCGCGTCGGTCGTTTTCAAGGGATAAAAGATATTCCTCTCAATGACAAGGGTAGAGAACAAGGAAGACTAGCAGGAGAATTTCTCAAAGATGTTCCCTTAACTTTCGCTGTTTCTAGTCCGATGTTACGCCCGAAAGAAACGGCTGAGATTATTTTGCAGCATCATCCTGGTATTGCTTTAGAAACTTATCCCGCTTTGGTAGAAATTGGTCACGGTCTTTGGGAAGGTAAACTAGAAACAGAGATCGAAGCAGAATTCCCCGGTTTGTTACAAGCTTGGAAAAATAGCCCCGAAACCGTACAAATGCCCGAAGGAGAAAATTTGACTCAAGTCTGGACCAGGGCGATCGCCTGTTGGCAAGATTTAGTTAAAACCAAAAGTACCGCTGCTGAACCTCAAGTTGGGCTAGTTGTAGCTCATGATGCTATAAATAAAGTGATTATCTGTGCCTTATTGGGATTAAGTCCTGCTAATTTCTGGAATATTAAACAGGGTAATGGCGCTGTCACAGTGATTGATTATCCCGAAGGAAGTGAGAGTAAACCGGTTTTACAAGCTATGAATCTGACTAGTCACCTCGGTTTTGGTATTCTTGATCAAACCGCTGCTGGTGCGCTGTAACTAGATTGGCTAACTTTACCTCCTTTCTATCCCCTAACTAGGGGAGATCTAATCTCCAAATTATTTACTATGACTAACTCGCCAACTTAATTTAGAATGTAACCAAAAATTCCAAAAAGGGAGACAGAACGTTGTCAATCCAAGTGATGGAAGTAAAAAATATTCATTGTTCATAAGCGCGCTAAATAGACAGACTTCTTTTAGTACTACAGCGACATTTAAATATAGACTTTCAAAAAAATATTCCATCC
>CALGKL010000181.1 GCA_937930495.1 uncultured Gloeocapsa sp. | reverse complement strand
CCGGTTTACCAGCTAGAGGAGAAGGCAAAAGTAGGTTATGACGTTGATCCCCAGCCTCAATAGTAATCTCAGGTCCTGATTGACTTAACTTTACTTGTTTTTTATCAAATCCTGGTAAAAATACCCGTATTTGTTTAGCAGCGATATCTATATTTACGGGTACGGGTGCGTGTCGAGTTGTTTGTAAATCCGGTAAAGCATCCCTGAGCACTTGCCAATCGGTGGCGTTATGGGTAGGAAGATCGGTAAAACTCAAGGGCGAAAAGAGTTCTTGTAGTTCCGGGGTTATACCACGTTTATTTAGTAGTACTCCGGCTACAGTTAAGCCTACTTGTTGAGCCGAACCCCAGAGAAATTGAGCCCTGGTTATGGCTTCTGGTTGAGAGTCTATGATTAGATAAGCTGATATCCGTTGCGGATCAGCTAAAGCGGCGATCCCCTCTGTAAGAATTTGGTTAGCGCGGTTAGTGGACTCAGGAGCAAAGTTATCAAAAGTCCAAGAGACGTTGAGAATAGTTGCGGTAATCGGTTGAATAAAGGGTGATAAAGCCTTCCCTAGGTCAGATTCGATTACTAAGTTCCGAAAACGTCGAAAATACCAACTGAGTACTTCAGGAATAGCAAACATACGGATGGTGTGGAAACTGTCGATACCATCATAGATAATGATGTCATAGTCTCCACTAGCATCATACTCCCGCAGAGCGTTGAGAGTGAGTGCTTCATCCATTCCCGGTAAGATTCCTAATTCTTGACCATAGACGTTGTTTAAGATGGGGGAACGTAGATACTGCTTTTCTAGTGCTTTAAGTTCATCCCAAGCTTTTTCTAGTAGTAAAGTGGTTGCTAATTGTACCACCTTAAGATTAGGTTCAATGGCTTGGGGCTGGGAATTAGGGGATATTCCTAAAGCTTTACTCCAACTCGGGTCTAAACCTTGTCCTACAAGTAGCACGCGGTTACCCTGGTGAGCCAGTTTATGAGCAGCAGCGATCGCTATCGTCGTGCGACCGCTACCACCTTTACCTAAAAAAGTCAGAATCCGTGCCATCTTGTTTTTCCCTATTGTCTGCTTAAACTATTTTAGTCAACGGCCTTGATTTCGTCCTCAAAAAACCAAGTAGAGGTATTATCGTCAAATTTGACGAACACACCTACACCACTACCATCGGTCATCTTATAACGTTCGATGGTACCGATTTTTCCTAGTTTAGCACTAGCTTGTTTGTCTCTGAGACGATATACTTTAACTTTTTGCCCGATTTCCATACCCTTTTACTTGATCACACGATAAACCATAATCAGTTTAACTGATACCGAGACGATTAAACCGATTTTTTTGCCCTGATTGGTTTAATTTCTGGGGCTGATTCCAGTTCGATGGCTACTGCTTTGGTGATACTTGGTACCGAATTGCGCGCTTTGAGAGTTAATTGCGTGATCGTTGCATCGTACATTTGGGTAACTATCTTGGGATATAAACCAATCCCGATGATAGGTACTAACAAACTAGCGATAATAAATACCTCTCTTGGTTCAGCATCTACTAACTCTTGATGTTCCACCAGTTCTTTATTTTCCGGTCCATAGAGCATTTCTCGCAACATGGACAATAGATAAATAGGCGTTAAAATTACCCCCACTGCGGCTAAAAAGACGATAATCACCTTAAAAACGGGATTATAAGCATCGCTAGTCGCAAAACCGACGAAAACCATTAATTCAGCCACAAAACCACTCATCCCCGGTAAAGCCAGAGAAGCCAAAGAACAAGTCGTCCACATAGCGAAGACTTTTTTCATCTTTTGACCAACTCCTCCCATCTCATCCAACATGAGAGTATGGGTGCGATCGTAGGTTGCTCCCACCATAAAGAAAAGACTAGCACCGATTAGGCCGTGGGAAATCATTTGGAGCATAGCGCCACTAGTTCCGAGCTCGGTAAATGAACCTAACCCGATTAAGACAAAACCCATGTGGGAGATAGAAGAGTAGGCAATTTTCCGCTTGAGATTGCGTTGAGCAAAAGAAGTCAAAGCAGCATAGATAATATTAACTACGCCCAAAATCACCAATACGGGTGCAAAAACCGCGTGGGCATCGGGTAACATCCCCACATTCATCCGCAACAGAGCGTAACCTCCCATTTTCAGTAGAATTCCCGCTAGGAGCATATGGGCAGGAGCTGTAGCCTCTCCGTGTGCGTCAGGTAACCAAGTGTGGAGAGGAAAAATGGGCAATTTCACCCCATAAGCGATTAAAAAAGCAGCGTATAGCCACAGCTGTAAATTCAAGGGATAGTTTTTAGCAGCGATCCCCTGCATATCGAAAGTAACTGTATCCCCATAAAAAGCCATAGTCAAAGCAGCCACAAGGATAAACAAAGAACCCCCCGCGGTATAGAGGATAAACTTAGTAGCTGCATAGAGACGTTTTTTCCCACCCCAAATCGAAAGAATCAGATAAACAGGTACTAACTCCAATTCCCAAACCAAGAAAAATAACAGAATATCCTGAACAGCAAATACGGCGATTTGTCCACCGTACATAGCTAACATCAAGAAATAAAAGAGTTTGGGTTTAAAAGTCACAGGCCAAGCGGCCATAATCGCTAAGGTAGTTACAAAACCCGTTAACAGAATCAAAGGCATTGCTAAACCATCAGCCCCTACAGACCAGTTTAAATCTAATTGGGGTATCCAGGCATAACTTTCTCGCAACTGTAAACCAGATGTACTTAAATCATAACCAGTAGAAAAAGCATAAACGATGATGATAAAGTCAATCAAGCCCACGATCAGAGCGTACCATTTTACCGTCTTACCGTCTTTATCGGGAATGAAGGGGATAAACAAAGAGGCGACAATAGGAAATAAAATAATTGTTGTTAACCAAGGAAATGATGTCATAGATATTTTACGTCACAAATACAATACATTGTCAAAGAAACAGGATTGACATCCCCCCACATTAATTTCTCATGAAATATAACGGGAGATTCCCAACTCAACCACCAAACCTATGCAACAAGCTCTCACTTATCGAAAAAAGGTCTAAATGTCCTTGGGCGTTAATTACGATTTCCAGTTCTTTATCTACTTAAGTCTAAACTAAGTTGGCAAAACTTACCAATTTTCAGCAACTAGAGAGTTCCTAATTCAAAGTGGTTGTAGAATTAATTCCCCATTCTCTGATTCTTTAACTGCTAGGGAAAGCATTTATTTTGGTAGATTTTCTGACTTGAATCTTCTCAAAACTTGATTTATTCTGATTGTTATTGTCTAAATCAAATCTGCAAGAATGAATTACTTTAAAAAACTATTGCTCAGGACTACCCAGATTCTAGTTATTAATATCTGTTTAGTAGGATTAATAAATCTTCCTGTACTGGCGCTAACGCCCATGTGCGAAAATAGTTATAATAATCCGGAGAAGTTAAACTATCAGGAAAATATTATGGCTAGTACACAGCTTTTAACACCAGCAGAATTAAACCAAGTAGTTAGCGAATTAGAAGGCTGGAGTATAGAAAACAACAAGCTACATAAGCGTTATCAATTTCGTTCCTTTGTAGAAGCTTTTGGTTTTATGACTAGTCTAGCCTTAGTCGCCGAAAGCATGGGACATCATCCCGAATGGTTTAATGTTTATAATCGCGTCACTATCGATCTAACTACCCATGACGCTGGGGGAATTACTAACTTAGATGTAGATTTTGCCAAAAAAGCTAACGAATTAGCCCTTAAATTTTAGCTATTGAGGATTACCCTATATTTTTTTTCTAACCACGGTCTCCCGTCTTCAGGAGCACCCAAATAGTTGTTATCTAAACACAACCAACTACATAGGTATGATTGATCTAACTATCCTAAGTTTTTTAATCTAGATATCTAAACCAAGCAAAATAAAGAGCGATAGACAACAGTAACAAGATTAAACTTAACACCCCGAGATTATCCCAACTCCTGGTCATTAACATGATCGGTATCATAAATAAAACCAATTGCCAAGGAATAGCGATAATCGTAGCCAGAAGATCCCGATTGTTTTCCCGTCTGATTTTAGCTACAGCCACAGGAGATAGTTTAGCGTTGATTTTACCCCAAAAACCAAAAGGACGAGTTTTTAGGTAGAAATTCTCCACTACTTCTAAATCAGGTGGAGGTGTCAATAATGTCCCCAAAATACATCCGGTTAGAGAACTAAGACTCGGAATTAAAAATAATAGGTACTCTTGCCATTGTAGAGAGGTTAAATTGGGGATGATCAACATTTTGGTTAAAACAGCAGCGATCGCCCCTGTCGCGGTACCTATAGCTAGTCCATAGCCATTAAAACGCCACCAATACCACCTCATTAATAGAGGAATAGCCAAACCTACCCCTAATCCTACCGTTAACCAACCCCAAATCTCGTTAATATTACTCAGATTAAAACTCAAGATTAAGCCCAAAATAACGATTACAATCGAGGCTAGACGACTTTGGGTTAATAGTTGTTTTTCACTCGCTGCTGGGTTAAGATAAGCCTGATAGATATCTTTTACCCAATAAGCGGCACTAGAATTAATCAAAGAGTCAAAGGTTGACATCGCAGCAGCCATAAAACAAGCGATGATTAAACCCTTGATTCCTGTAGGTACATAAGTATTAATCACAATCGGTAAAATCAATTCGGGATCTCTAATCATCTCCACTTGGTTGCTATAGTGAATCCCTAACAAAGCCAATGCGGTTACCAAAGGCCAACGAAAGGAGAGTAAAATAATCCAAAATAGGGATAATAATCCTACGTCGCGATCGCTTTTAGCCGCAAAATAACGCTGGATCATGTATCCTCCTTGACCACTTACTCCCTCTAGGATAGTTTTAATCAAATAAAAGCTAATTACTCCCCCAAATAGATTGAAAGCTGCATAATCTCCCTTTAAGTCAGTAGTCAATGGAGGTATGATACTCGTCCATTCCGCTAAACTCCAACTCTGTAACTCTTCACTCCCGGGTAAAGCAACTACTATGGTTTCGGGAATGGTTACCGTTTGCCAAGCTAGAAGACAAATATAGATGATCGCGAGCAAGACTAAAATAGCTTGAAAAAAATCACTCCAGATTACCCCATAGAAACCACTAATCACCGTATAGGTTAAAGCTAGAATAATGAGAATAATAGC
>CALGKL010000180.1 GCA_937930495.1 uncultured Gloeocapsa sp. | reverse complement strand
GATTATTACCTTTACCCCTGAGGTTAGCATTTCCCGATAGAGTTAAATTTTCTATATGTTTGTCAATAACCAAATCAACAGAACTGATAATATTATCGGTCCCACTATCGAGTTTTTCAACGGGAATATCTTCTTGACTATCTACATAGTAGAGATCATCACCATTTCCCCCACGCATTAAATCATTTCCCCTACCTCCATCAAGGGTATCATTTGCTTTAAACCCTCTTATAGTGTCATTACCCCTTAAACCCTTAAGAGAATCTTGAGCATTTGTACCCCTTAGAAGATCATTATCCCCTTTACCCACAAGAACATTAACTGTTTCGTTAGTCAATTCAACCTCACCAATATTGACAATCTCGTTGAAAATAGGACTCTCTCCTAGTTGGTCAATAGTTATAGAATTATCCATGGTTAATTTTCCTTAGTTAACGATTAATTTGCGTCTTGACCATGATAATCCTATTTTGATTAAAAATTCCCTGAATCTTGTAGGATGTGGTGCTGAATTGTTTAATTATATTTTTGTTGAAACAGGAAACAGAAAAAGAGAAACCTTCGCTTCTACTTTTTCTGTTATACTCCTAACCCTATTGAATTGCTTCAAATTTGGCTATGTCCAAGAGAGTTTTGAGGACAGAATCAGGATTCAAACTGATGGAATCAATGCCCAATTCTACTAGAAAGCGAGCAAATTCGGGATAATCACTAGGTGCTTGACCACAAATACCGATTTTACGTTGATTGCGTTTAGCTTTAGTAATTACCATTTCGATCATCGCTTTAACAGCTGCATTTCGTTCATCAAAGATAGAAGCAACCAAAGCAGAATCCCGATCTAAACCTAGGGTAAGTTGGGTTAAATCGTTAGAGCCAATGGAGAAACCGTCGAAAATTTGGCTAAATTCATCAGCGAGGATAACATTACTGGGAATTTCGCACATTACGTAGACTTCTAAGCCATTTTCTCCTCGTTTTAAACCATGTTTAGCCATTTCAGCTAGAACTCGTCGTCCCTCTTCCGGTGTACGACAGAAGGGGATCATAGGGATAACGTTGGTTAAACCCATCTCATCGCGAACACGTTTAAAAGCAAGACATTCTAAGGCGTAGGCTGCTTTATATTTGTCATCATAGTAGCGGGACGCACCACGCCAACCAATCATGGGGTTTTCTTCTTGAGGTTCAAATTGTTTTCCTCCGAGAAGATTAGCGTATTCATTACTCTTGAAATCAGACATTCTGACCACTACCGGTTTAGGGTAGAAAGCAGCGGCGATCGCTCCGACACCTTGAGCTAGTTTATCGATAAAGAAATCGGTTTTAACGGGATAACCACTAGTAAGGGTTTCGATTTCTTGTTTAACTAGTTGATCTTGGAGTTGGTCAAACTCTACCAAAGCGAGGGGATGAACTCGAATATGGTTAGCGATAATAAATTCTAAACGAGCTAAACCAACCCCATCACAGGGAATAGAAGCGAGACTAAAAGCTTCTTCAGGGTTACCTACGTTCATCAGAATTTGGGTACGAGTACGGGGGAGATTTTCTAGAGGAGTTTCTAAGACTTCAAAAGCCAATAAACCTTGATAAACCTTTCCTTCGTCTCCTTCTGCACAGGAAATGGTAATCTCATCTCCTGTCTTGAGCACTCCCGTAGCGTTATTACAACCAACGATCGCTGGTATCCCCATTTCGCGAGCGATAATCGCTGCGTGACAAGTTCTTCCCCCCTGATTAGTGACGATCGCGCTGGCTTTTTTCATGATTGGTTCCCAATCCGGGTCAGTTTTATTGGTGACGAGAACTTCTCCTGCTTGGAATTGACCTATTTTATCTACATCGAGAATAACTCTAGCTTTTCCCTGACCAATCATTTCACCCACTGCTCTTCCTCTCACTAGTACTGAGCTAGTTTCTCGGAGTTGGTAGTTTTTGAGTACGTTACTAGATTTTAGGGATTGTACGGTTTCTGGGCGTGCTTGAACGATAAATAATTGATTTGTCTGACCATCTTTTGCCCATTCTATATCCATGGGGGTATAGCCACCACGGATTTGGGAGTAATGCTCTTCAATCAGACAAGCCCACCTGGCTAGTTGTAGTACTTCGTCATCGGTGATCGCGTATTGGCAACGTTCTGAGTTGGATACAGGTACGTTTTTAGTTTGTTTACCTCCCCCTAGGTCATAAATCATTTTAATTTCTTTCCCACCGAGACGTTTTTTCAGGATAGGACGATAACCTTGAGCTAGGGTAGGTTTAAAGACGAAGAATTCATCCGGGTTAACTGCACCTTGAACAACGTTTTCACCTAAACCGTAAGCTGCGGTAATAAAAACGGTGTTATTAAAACCTGTTTCGGTGTCGATGGAGAACATAACTCCGGAACTAGCTAAATCGGAGCGTACCATCTTTTGGACACCTACAGAGAGGGCTACTTCAAAGTGGTCAAAACCTTTGCTCGTGCGGTAGGAAATTGCTCTGTCTGTGAAGATAGAAGCAAAACATTTATGACAGGATTCGATGACGTTGCTGACACCGTGAACGTTGAGATAGGTTTCTTGTTGACCAGCAAAGCTTGCATCTGGTAGATCTTCTGCCGTAGCGCTAGAACGTACAGCTACATCAGTATTGTAACTAAGTTGTTGACAGTAGATTTTTTCTTCTTCGGTCAATCCTGGGCTAATTTTTGGTTCTTCGCCGTAACGTCTGCAAAGATTGAAGTAAGCGGTTGCGATCGCTGCTTGTAATTCTTTCGGAAAAGGTGTATTGAGGATCATGGAACGGGCTTGTTTTCCACGTTCTCTGAGATTATTAACGTCTTCTACATCTAAATCAGCAAATAGTTGACGTAATTGTTTTTCTAATCCAGCTGTTTTGATAAAGTAGCGATAGGCATAAGCTGTGGTAGCAAATCCTGTAGGTACGTTAATTCCTTTCGGAGTTAATTGTCGGATCATTTCCCCTAGGGAGGCGTTTTTACCTCCTACTAGGGAGATATCAGCTAGTCCTACGTCTTCCAACCAGAGGACAAAAGCGTTTTCTTTGGTTTTGCTCGCCGTCCCTTCACTGATAGTATTTACCATGATTTCTTGCTGCTCCTTCGCTTTTTGGCAACGGTATTTTGTTAAGATTGTTTAAAGTTTCTTGACTTTCTATCCTTTTATTTACAAGGTATTTTTCCAACTATTTAAACTTTTCTATTTTTATTTTAACCCTTAGTTAATTTTCAGACTCTTTCTGTTTACAAAACAATAATAAAATTTAAACTTCTATGTTTTTAAGAATTGTCAGCTTATTTTTCGGCTCCGGTAGCCATTGCTTAAATAATCAATATAATACTAGTACAATTCTAAGTTGTTAATTGAGTTATCTACTACCAATAGACCCAAAATTAACTCATCTAATCAGAAATTCTTATATTGGCTCAAGTCTAAAGACTAAAAAACCGATCAGGTATGGGTTTTTAACTTAATCGGGATGACAGGATTTGAACCTGCGACCCCTTCGTCCCGAACGAAGTGCGCTACCAAGCTGCGCTACATCCCGCTTTTGGTTACAATTTAGATATTATATCATAACAGGAGTAAATTATCAGTGACGGTTAAACCAAGTTGGCTAAGGGTAAAAGCCCCTCAAAATCAGCGTGTTGGTAAAGTTAAAGATATTTTAAGAGATTTGAACCTGAATACGGTTTGTGAAGAAGCGTCATGTCCCAATATTGGCGAATGCTTCCACGCGGGGACAGCGACTTTTTTAATTATGGGACCTGCTTGTACTCGCGCTTGTCCCTATTGTGACATAGATTTTGAGAAAAAACCTTTACCTTTAGATAGTACAGAACCTATACGTTTAGCCGCAGCCGTAAAACGTCTCAATCTCAGTCACGTGGTCATTACTTCTGTGAATCGGGATGATTTACCCGATGGGGGTGCATCTCAATTTGTCCGTTGTATCCAAGAGGTACGCAAAGTTTCCCCAAAGACAACTATTGAGGTACTCATACCTGATTTATGTGGGAATTGGGAAGCTTTAGGGGTGATTCTAGCAGCTCAACCAGAAGTTTTAAACCATAATACAGAAACCATCCCAAGACTCTATCGTCGAGTCCGTCCCCAAGGAGATTATCAGCGATCGCTGTTGCTTTTACAACGTACCCGTGAATTAGCACCGACTGTCTATACCAAATCGGGAATAATGGTAGGTTTAGGAGAAACCGACGAAGAAGTACGTCAGGTGATTAGAGATTTACGTCAAGTAGATTGTGATATTCTCACTATTGGACAATATTTACAACCATCAGCGCAACATCTAGGGGTTCAAGCTTTTATCACCCCCGAACAATTTGACGCTTGGCGAGAATATGGCGAATCAATAGGCTTTTTACAGGTAGTTTCTTCCCCTCTTACCCGTAGTTCCTATCATGCGGAACAAGTACAACAACTGATGGAGAAATACCCCAAGAGTTAAGTAAGATCACTCTGGTAGATTTAAACTAGTGACCTGTTATACTGAAAGGTTGTTGCCACTAAACCGGTAATAGTATGAAAATTATCCCTACTGGTAGATATTGCCTCAAAAGTTGGCATAAGTATTTATTACTTAGCTTTTTAGCGATCGCCCTTTGTTTTATTTTAGAAACCTTACAACTAACTCCAGTAACAGCACTAGAGGAAGAATTAGCCACCAACTGGCAAAAAGCCTCATTTCCAGTAGAAAATTTCCAAGGTTATACCTCTGGTTTTGGCTATCGGATCTCTCCGAGTACCGGTCAGAGAGAATATCACAATGGACTAGATATCGCCGCTCCCTTAGGTAGTAACGTACGTAGTTGGTGGGGGGGACAAGTAGTGAGCTTATCGGACCATACCAATTGCGGCACTCAAATAACCATACAATCAGGAGAATGGCAACACACCTATTGTCATCTAGATGGTTATGTAAAAAGCACTCCTCAAGGACGCTATCTCATCGACCCCCAATTAGGAGCAATAGTCGCCGAAGGACAATATGTTTCTACGGGTGCGATCATAGGTAGAGTTGGTCTGACAGGACGTACCACAGGACCACATTTACATTGGGGTTTAAAATATGGTCAACAAGACGTTGATCCAGGGGTAATTATCCGTGCTATGTATCGCAGTTCCTAAAGCCAATTAGCTAGAATAAAGGAGTATGACCTCTCAATAATCTAAATAAATATGCTCGAAGAAAGTCAGACAGAGAGAGTAGTAGATCCTCCTCAACCAACTGATCGAGAAAAACACTCTTGGCTCAAAAATCTGCAACAACGTCTCAAACAGGTATTACCAGTAGATAAAGTTTCCGAAACCATAGGAAGTTGGTTTAATGTCTCTGAGACAGAAATAGCGACAATCCTCACTAAAGTACGCGCCGAATTACCAACCACAGAAGCTTTTTTGATTGGCAAACCCCAAACGGGAAAAAGTTCCATTATTCGGGGTTTAACTGGAGTTTCAGCCGAAATAGTCGGTCAAGGATTTCGTCCCCACACCCAGAATATCCAAAGGTATAATTATCCCTGTGATGATTTACCTCTATTAGTCTTTACCGATACTGTAGGTTTAGGAGATATTCAAAACAGTACAGAAAATATTATTCAAGAATTAACCACAGAATTAGGACAACCAGCTCAAGGAGCTAAAGTCTTAATTCTAACAGTCAAAATCAACGACTTTGCTACCGATAGTTTGCGGGAGATTGCTCAACAACTGCGTAAAAGATATCCTCATATACCCTGTATTCTAGCAGTTACCTGTTTACACGAATTATATCCCCCGGAAATCACCGAACATCCCGTTAACCCTCTAGGGGATGAGAAGATTAAACGGGCTTTTACAGCGATAACCCAAGACTTTGCTAACCTCTACGATCGCGCCGTGCTAATCGATTTTACCTTAGAAACAGACGGTTATACACCCGTATTTTACGGTCTAGAAGACTTCAAAAACAATTTAGCTGAATTATTACCAGAAGCCGAATCACAAGCAATTCATCAACTCCTAGATCATCACACTTCTAACCAAATTGGTAACCTTTATCGAGACGTAGCCAGACGCTATATACTTACTTTCTCCTTAATCGCTGCTACTGTAGCTGCGGTACCCCTACCCTTTGCTACTATGCCAGTACTTACTACCCTACAAGTATCCATGGTAGGTTTAATCGGTAAAATCTATGGACAGACTATTAGTCCTTCTCAAGCGGGAGGGATTATTAGTGCGATCGCCGGGGGTTTTTTTGCCCAAGCAATCGGTAGGGAATTAATTAAATTTATTCCCGGTTTAGGTAGCGTTGTCGCTGCTTCTTGGTCCGCTGCTTATACTTGGGCTTTAGGTGAAGGAGTATGTGTCTATTTTGGTGACCTTATGGGTGGCAAAAAACCAGATCCCCAAAAAATCCAACGAGTCATGCAGGAAGCTTTTACCACAGCCAAAGAAAGATTTAAAAATAGTAGTTTTCGGTTGTAGGAGTTAATCGGATTACCAATCTCTATCCTGAGACTAAAACCCCTTGAGCAAAACAAAGAAGGGAGAGATTAGCTTTATTTTACGCCTCACCGGGTTTAATATTTGTAATAAAACTTTACAAAATTTGGTATAATTAGGTGAGTCTCCACTTTTTTAGATAAATCAACTGATGACTAACTCAAGCTTACGGAAACTAGGAGAATATTTACATCCCTATTGGAAACAAGTTACTATAGGGGTCTTAACCTTACTTTTAGTCAATGGAATTGGTATCTATATCCCTCTGTTAATTAGAGATAGTGTTGATAAGCTGCGGGAAGCTTTGTCTTTTAATCAACTATTTATTTATGTGCTCGCAGTTATGGGATTAGCTACCCTGATGTGGTTAGTGAGGATTTATTCTCGTATAGTTTTGTTTGGGGTAGGTCGTCAGATAGAATTTGATTTAAAACAGCGAGTTTTTGAACATCTTTTAACTCTTGAACCTGGTTA
>CALGKL010000179.1 GCA_937930495.1 uncultured Gloeocapsa sp. | reverse complement strand
AGCAGTTTCCTACAGGACAGGACAATTTTTAGCCTCGGAGACAGAAACGACTTATAACGAAGCTAAAGTAGTGATCTTACCCATACCTTTTGAACGTACCACCACTTATCGTAAGGGTTGTCAAAACGGTCCGGAAGCTTTATTAGAAGCATCCTATCACCTAGAAGCTTATGACGATGAGTTAGAACAAGAAACCTGTTTAGAATGTGGTATCTATACCTGTGGGGCGATCGCCGATACGAGAAAAGATCCGATCCTAACATCAGAAATAATGCTAGCCGAAACCACCACCAGAGTAGCAGAATTGCTCGCTGACGATAAATTTGTCATAGCTATTGGTGGAGAACATAGTATCACCAGTGGGGTAGTTAAAGCCTATCAGCAACATTTACAAGAACCTTTTACGGTAATACAGATAGACGCTCACGGCGATATGCGCCATAGTTACGAGGGTTCAATTTATAATCACGCTTGTGTAATGCGGCGGGTGCTAGACATGGGTTTACCCACTCTCCCGGTGGGAATCCGCAGTATCTGTCAAGAAGAAGCAGAATTAATCAAAAGCAAAAATATACCCGTAATTTGGGGAAGGGATATCGCTAAGGATTATAATTGGGTAGAAAAGGCGATCGCCTCGATTACCACTTCTAAAGTCTTTATTACCATCGATGTAGATGGAATCGATCCTAGTTTGATGTGTGGAGTTGGTACACCCGAACCCGGGGGATTGAGTTGGTATGGATTGACTCATTTTCTGCGCCGAGTCTTTGAAACTCATCAGGTTATCGGTTGTGATGTTATGGAATTAGCACCAGTTCGTGACTCTGTGGTCTCAGAATTTACTACCGCGAAACTAGTTTATAAATTGATTGGTTATCATCATGTCACCTCAATACTCAATAGGAGATAGAGTTAGGAAAAAGTGGAGAACTAGAGAAGATTTATTTCCAGGATGAAACAACTTGACAATCACGATTCTGGGAACAAGAAAGAGACTATAATACTCGTGGTTGTCAAGGTAAAATGATGGCTCCCGTATCGATTTTAATTCCTAGAGAGATTTTAAAGGGACATTAACCCAGGATTTTTGACGGTGAGATTGTTGAGTTAAATTGACTAATAACTGAGAATAAATACCCTCTGACAAAGAAGGGGTGACGGGTTGACCTGATTTAATTCCTTGTACCCAGGTATCTATTACCCTAATAAAGGGTGCGAGACGTCCATCACTGTAAACTTGGGGAAAAGCGAGACGTTTAGGTATTTCTACTTCGGTTAGAGGTTTATCTGGTGTTGCAGCGAAAAGATGAAAACCATGTACATAGTCTTTAAGATTAATACTACCTAGGACTAAAGTTCCCCGATCGCCGTAGATTTCTACCCAATGTCCCCTCCCCTGGTTAGCTACCGAAGACAGGGAAATTTGACAGGGAGTACCATCGGCTAACTCTAACATAATCAAGGTTGTGTCATCAGAATCCACGGCTTTGAAAGCATTATTACTTAGTGGATCGGGTCTTGAGGGGATAGCACAATTTAAAAAGGCACAGAGACGTTTGACAGGACCAAATAACCAGTTAATATAGTCAAAACAATGTGAACCGATCGCTCCTAAAACCCCACCACCGAGATCAGCGCAAGAGTACCAATTCCAGGGACGTTCAGGGTTAGCGCGACTAGCTACCAACCAATCGATTTTAATCAGGTATTTTTTACCTACGTATCCTTGTTGTAGGTATTCAGCTAGTAATTGCCAAGGGGGAATAAAGCGGAATTCAAAGTCAGCAATAGCAATTAAACCATTTTGTTGAGCCAAAGCGTGTAACTCTTCTATTTCTGAAGTAGTTATGGTCATGGGCTTTTCCAACAACAGGTGTTTTTTAGCTAGAAGCACCTTTTTAGCCATGGAGTAATGTAGAAAAGGAGGAGTAGCGATACTGACAGCGTCGAGTGACTCTAGAGAGAGTAAATCATCGAGATTAGCAAAAGCATAGGGAATATTGTGTCTAGAGGCGATCGCCTTGGCTTTAGAGAGCTCGCGATGATAAACAGCGACTACTTCTGTTTCGGGGTGTTCTTGAAATCCTGGTATATGGATTTTCTCACCGAAACCCGTACCAACTACTGCTACTTTAATTGGTTTAATTTGATTCATGCTTCCTTAATTTTATGCAACTTGAGAAAATTAGTCCCTTTAGGAGTTTGAGGAGGAATACCTCCCATAATCAAGATCATATCCCCAGGTTGAGCTAAATTTCTGTCTAATAATCCTGATTCTGCTTGTTGGATTAACTCTTCAAAAGATTGTGCCTGACGTTCAATCAATATAGGCATAACACCCCAAATGAGATTTAAACGGTGGTAAACTTTAACATTATGGGTAAAAGCGACTACAGGGGCTCGAGGACGTTCTCCCGAAGCGATTAAAGCACTATATCCTGTAGCTGTAAAAGTTACAATGTAGCGTAAAGGCAAAATACGGTCAATAGCGTTAAGAGATTCACTCAAAGCATGGGTTTGATCGTTATCTTCGGGAGTATAGTTGACAAATTTAGCCTCTTTTTCGATATCAGTAGCAATTTTAGCTAACATTTTCACCGCTTGCACCGGATATTTACCTATAGCCGACTCTCCTGAAAGCATGACCGCGTCTGTCCCATCTAAGATAGCATTAGCCACATCACTAGCCTCAGCACGAGTAGGACGAGGGTTACGAATCATACTATCAAGCATTTGGGTCGCGGTAACGACAGGTATTCCTTTTTGGTTGCACATTTGAATAATGCGCTTTTGTAATAAGGGGACTTTTTCTGGCTTCATTTCTACCCCAAGGTCTCCTCTAGCTACCATTAAACCATCAGAGCAATTGATAATCTCAGTCAGATTTTCTATAGCTTGAGGTTTTTCGATTTTAGCCATTACGGGCACATCGCCATAACCTTTTTCTGTCAATAAAGCTTTGAGGGCGCGAATATCATCCGCACTACGTACAAAACTTAGAGACACCCAATCTATCCCCTGAGTTAAGCCAAAGTCTAAATCTTGTTTGTCTTTTTCGGTTAACGAGGGTAGATTCTTTAAATTTAAACTAGGAAGATTAACTCCTTTACGACTTTTGAGTATTCCTCCCTCTACTACTTCACAAATAACCTTGTTATCCTGAACATCTCTAATCACCAACTCTAATAAACCATCGTCTAAAAGAATTGGCGCTCCAATTTTAGCTTCTGCTGCTAAATCGGGATAATCTATCCCTAGAGTATGGGGTTGGTCGTTAAATTCGGTTCCAGGTACTAGGGATACTATTTCTCCTGCTTTGAGGAAAACTTCTCCTTGACTTAATTGAGTAATACGAATTTTGGGACCTTGTAAATCCTGGAGGAGAGTAATCGGGGTATCTAACTCTTCTTCTACTGAACGCAATAACTTGACCATTTTCTCATGGTTTTCGTAGTTTCCATGGGAAAAATTAAGTCTAGCGACATTCATTCCTCCTTCAATCATTTCCTTAAGTACTTCACGAGAACTGCTAGCAGGTCCAATAGTCGCTACTATTTTAGTTCGTTTAGTTATTGGTTTCATTGATTCAAAAATATTTAATTCATTCGCCCTTACATGTATAACAATATTTTGATTTCATTGTTGTATTTAGGACAACAGGAGTTTAGAGAGAAGGAGCCAATTTTTGCCCCTAGTCACTCTCTCCTGTAAAACTATTAACGTACTTTTTTGAGACTTTCGGTTTTTTCGGTAAATAGTTCGGTTAATAGGCTTAAGACCGTGCGATTTTCCCGAATTTTGATGTTGACGCTTACGGACATACCTGATTGTAATGGAATATCACGAGAATTAATCGTTAGGTATTGTGCGTCTAATTTGATTTTGGCGGGAAAGCGATAAAATTGGTTAAATTGGTCCGGTGGTAAAGCGTCAGAGCCTATCTGGATCACCTGTCCTTTGATATCCCCAAATTCACTATAGGGAAAAGAATCAATCCTGACGTCAGCATTCATGTTTTCTTGAACGAAACCAATGTCTTTGTTACTAATATAGACTTTGGCGATGAGATGATCGTCGGGGACAATTTTTAAGAGAGACTCTGCTTGACTAGGTTGGGGAACAAAACCTGGAAATGCTTGTAAGTCAAAAACTGTACCCGCTACAGGTGCGCGCAAGACTTGATAGGTTAGGGTTTGTTCGGCGCGACTGATTTGACTGGTTGTCTCGGCGATGCGTTTGTCGTTTTCGACAACTAGCTTCATCAGTTGACTTTCAATTTCTGCTTTTCTTTGGGTATTGGTAGCTAGCTGTTGTCTGATTTCTCTCTCTCTGAGTGCGGTAACGTTGTCTAATTCTGCTTGGGCTTGATTGATGTTTAATTGTAATCTTTGTTGTTCTTCTAGAAGTTGATCTATTTCGGCTAGACGAGTTTGTACCTGTTGTTGTTGGTTGTTATATTCTACGTTGCCGTTGGCTCTTTGTTGGATTAATTCCCGGGCGCGATCGTTTACTTTTTGTTTTTGTTGTTCTAGCTGTAATCTTGCTATAGCTCCTTCTTCCACTAGGGGGGTAATATCTCTGATAATACCTTGATCAATCTCTAAGCTTTGTTCCGCTGTGGCGATCGCTGTTTCGTTTCTTTCTTTAATCTCAGCTAACACTTGTTGATCCGTAACTAGTTTAGCTTGGGCGTCGGCTAATTTTGATTCGTTTTGAGCTAGTTGTTTTTCTAATTGTTGTTTTTCTAACTCGGTGGCTTCCCGACGAGATTGGTATTCAGCCCTAATCGAGTTTAGTCTAGCACGATCTGCGGCTGATAGTAGAGCTTCTTCTCCAGGTTGGGGATAGAGATAGAGGTTGAGTACTTTATTTTCGTTGTTTAGTTCGATTAAATTGCGTGCTAGAGAGGCTACTTCTGGTGGTATTTCTAATTGAGCAATCGTCTTTTCTAATTCTATGGTTGAGAGAGACTGGTTTAATACTGTGCGATAGAATTGATTTTCTTGAGTTAGGGAGCGTAAAATATCTTGTAGAGCCTTTAATTCTGCTTCTGAGGCGCTATTATCAAAGATAATCAGTTCTTGTCCGGCGACAACTTTGTCGCCATCTTTCACCAAAACTTCTTTGACGACTCCATTGACTGGTGGTCTAACTTCTTGTACTGTTGCTACTGGTTCGAGTTGACCTCTAGCTTCTACTACTTGTTCGATTCTAGCTACTGATGCCCATAGGATACTAAATCCTGAGACACCTACAATCGTCCAAGCTGCTGCTCTTGACCAGACGGGTGTCTGTTTCAGGATTACTTTCTGTTCAAATTTGCTCAATTCTGATTGAGCTTTGGGTTTGGGTATTCCTAAAGCTATTTTTTGATTAATTTTGCCATTACCGTTACCGTTGGGAGTCGGGGTATGCTCGTTACTAGTCATTTTTAGTATTTAAATATTAGGTTACTTTGCTTCGATTTTAGCTTTTCTGTAACTTTCTTTTCTGGTTGAGCATAAAAATCTTCCTATAATTAACAATAATTAAATATTTAGCCTGTTGGAGAAGATGATTTTTAACGAGGTAGATTCATTTTTAGGAATTCCTATCGGTTATGGGGTTTTCCTCATTATTAATATAGCTCTATACGCTATTTTTGCTTTGGGTTTAAACTTGCAATGGGGTTTTACCGGCTTGATTAATTTTGGTCATGTGGCTTTTATGACCATTGGAGTTTATACCACAGTATTATTAAGTATTGCTGGGGTGCCTCTGATTTTAGCGGTAATCGCTGGAGGGATTCTCGCCGCTTTATTGGGTTTATTGATTGGATTATCTACCCTCAGACTTAGAGAAGATTATCTGGCAATTCTGACTATTGGAACATCGGAAGTAGTTAGATTAATTGCTAAAAATGAAGATTGGTTGACTAAAGGTTCGGCTGGTATTCAAGTCTATCCCCGTCCTCTAGAGAAGATAGATTCTAGCTTGATACAACAATTATCGATGAGTGCTATTGTTACTGTGATTGCTATTATCGCTATTTGGCAATTATGGCGACAATTTCGGAAAATTTGGCGTAAAGAAGCTAAAAAATGGTCAAAAATAACTTTAGGAATAAAAGGAGTAGTAGCTAGTGTTTTAATTATTTTGACTTATATGATTAGTTTAATCGCCTTTGCTAACTATAATGCTAAAGTTGGTTTGATGCTGTTGAGTTTAATTGCTTTAGCTTTATTGTATTGGGGATTGGAGTTTTTAGTGCGATCGCCTTGGGGAAGAATCTTAAAAGCGATTAGAGAAGACGAGGAAGTGGCGAAAGCGTTAGGTAAAAATGTCTTTTGGTATAAGTTACAAGCATTTGTTCTCGGGGGTGGGATTGGTGGTATAGCGGGAGCATTTTACGCTTGGCAATTTAGCGTTTATCCTGATAACTTTGAGCCTATCATCACTTTTAATACCTGGATGATTGTGGTTTTAGGGGGTGCGGGTAATAATCTCGGGACGATTTTAGGCTCGATTCTGTTTTGGGTAATTTTTGAACCCCTAACCCGTTATTTAACGTCTACTGAATTAGGAATACTCGAACCATCTCAACAGGGAGCAGTGAGAATTATGCTGATTGGGATCATTCTGATGGGTTTAATGTTATGGCAACCCCAGGGTATTCTAGGTAAAAAACAAGAATTAACCTTAAATAAATGAACAAACCTTTATTATCAGCTTCTCAATTATCTAAACACTTTGGCGGTATCAGAGCAGTTGATCGGGCTAATATCGTTGTCAATCAAGGAAGTATTACTGGTTTAATTGGTCCTAATGGTGCGGGTAAGAGCACTCTATTTAACCTGTTGTCTAACTTTATTACTCCTGATAGCGGTAAGGTGATCTTTGATGGTAAAGCTATTGAGAAACTCCCACCCCACAAAATCGCTCAAAGAGGTTGTGTGCGGACTTTTCAAGTTCCCCGTGTCTTATCTCGTCTCTCGGTGTTGGAAAATATGTTATTGGCTCCCCAAAGACAGACTGGGGAAAATTTAATTCAGGTTTGGTTTAAACAAGGACAAATCAACAAAGAAGAGCATTTTAACCGGGAAAGAGCCTTAGAAATTCTTGCTGACGTTGGCTTAAGCGCTAAAGCTAATGATTACGCTGGCTCACTTTCGGGAGGACAGCGTAAATTATTAGAAATGGCTAGAGCAATAATGGCTCAACCCAAGTTAGTTTTACTCGATGAACCAGCAGCTGGAGTTAATCCGGCTTTGATTGAGGAAATTTGCGAACATATCGTTAACTGGAATCATCAGGGGATCTCTTTTTTAATTATTGAACACAATATGGATGTGGTGTGCGACCCGTCTAGGTTTCGGGATGGTAAAGCCTAAAAGAGAACATTTTCTCTAAGGCACCTAGAAGCGAATTCTAGGCCAAAAAGAACCTAGCAAGGATAAAAAGCTCGAAGGTAACCTGAGGAAATCAATCCTAGAAATAAGTAGAAATACTCAGGAATCGAATCCAAAAACGTGTAATACAAGATAAAGTTTACAAAACTTAAAGGTGGATTACCGAACAAAGGATGTAGAAATTACCGAAAAGCATAAATACCTAATCCTTGACAACTGACTGAATGATGTAGGTTTAATTCCTACCGCTGTAGTGCCAGTTGAAAGCAGTCAGGATTGGCAAATGGTTGGTTACCAAATGTCAAAAGCTCCTGACAAAGCGGATAAGCTGATAGCCTAAATTGGCGACGCCGCAAGCAAAGTTACCTATGGATAGGTTAGACGAACTCTGTCAAAGCCCCTTTACCGTAAGCCTGCTAAATAGGC
>CALGKL010000178.1 GCA_937930495.1 uncultured Gloeocapsa sp. | reverse complement strand
ACTTAATTCTGCTAAAACATCAGCTTGACATCTCAATTGTAGGTTACCTTCGGTTAAATCCAGAAAAGGTGTGATGACTAACCATCCATCAATGGGGGTTACCCTTCGATATTTCTGACGGAGTTTTTCCCCTTGTTGAGTTTGATAATCTAAGCGAATGTCTATAGGAGTATGACTTAAATAAGTTTGAGCGAGAATACGATAACATCCTATCTCTACGTGACAATCTCTCGTAGTCACAGGAATTAAATTAGATGTCTCCTTTGATTCGAGAAAAAATTGCCACTGTTTGCTCATTTGTTTGCTGCTAATTGTTTATTTAAATCGGGAATTTTCGCTAATAATTCGGCAATAGTCAGGGTTTCTTGAGTTTGGGTTTTTAACCATTTTAATTGTATTGTGTCGGTTTCTGCTTCGGTATCCCCTAACACTAAACAAGCGATCGCCCCCTGACGACTAGCGCGTTTAAACTGTTTAGCAAATGTACTGCCACTGAGATCTAATTCTACCGTTAGACCAAGATAGCGTAACTTTTGCGCTAGGATCAAGGCTTTGGCTTCAGCTTCATGACCACGAGACACTAGATAAAAATCTGGCTGTACTATACTTACCGCAGATTTTTGCTGTAATAAGATAATCAACCTTTCTAACCCAATTGCCCACCCTACCGCAGGAGTTTCCGGACCGCCTAATTCTTTAACCAAGCCATCATAACGTCCTCCACCACAGACAGTAGCTTGCGCCCCTAAATCCTGTGATTGAATTTCAAAAGCGGTATGGGTATAGTAATCTAAACCTCTAACCAAACAGTGATTGAGTTGATAACTAATCCCCAAATCCGTTAAAAGTTGTTGTACTCGCTCGAAATGTTCTCGGGATGGTTGACTCAAATAGTCGATGATTTTGGGGGCGTTTTGGGCAATCTCTTGAGTTTTAGGGTCTTTACTATCTAGTATTCTCAGGGGATTATTTAACAGACGTACCTGTGAATCTGGGTCTAATTCTTGTTGATAGGGAGTCAAATAGTCTATCAAGGCTTGACGATAGAGTAGGCGATCCTCTCCTGTCCCCACGGAATTAATAGCTAGGTGTAGATTCACTAAACCGAGATTGCGCAGCAAATCTGTGGCGATGGCGATCGCCTCTACATCTCCTCTGGGGTCACTCGTGCCTATTAATTCCAAGCCAATTTGATGAAATTGTCGTTGACGTCCCGCTTGGGGACGTTCATAGCGAAACATTGGACCTGTGTACCAGAGTCTTTGCACTCCACCGCTACTATAGAGGTTATGTTCAATCAAAGCACGAACTACCCCCGCTGTTCCCTCCGGACGTAGAGTCAGGGAGCGATCGCCTTTATCTAGGAAAGTATACATTTCTTTCCCCACCACATCGGTATTAGTACCTATTCCCCTTTCAAAGAGGGTAGTTTGCTCAAATATAGGGGTACGAATTTCCTGATAACAAGCTTGACTAAAGATTTGGCGTGCGGTTTTTTCCACTTGTTGCCAATAACCTACCTCTGTAGGTAGTATATCTCTTGTTCCTCGTATAGCTTTAATAATCGTCATTATTTTCTGGGTTTAATAAGGGAAAAAAATGACCAATTGGTCCTCTTCCTTTGCCAACATCTAGGGACTGGGCTAGTGCTTTAGTTACGTATTCTTTTCCTTGTACTACTGAGGTAAATAGTGGTTTTCCCCAGGCGAGGTTGGCGGCGATCGCTGCGGCTAAGGTACAACCTGTGCCATTGTTATTTTTGGTTAGCAAGGTTGTCGTTTTCAGAGTATAACACGATTCCCCGTCGAACCAAACATCTACGCCTTGAAGTTCTCCTTTGAGGCCGCCTCCTTTAATTAATACCGCTTTTGCACCTAAACTATAAATCTTCTGACTAGCTAACTCCAGATCCGCCAAACTCTCTATACTCATATCTGCTAAAATCTCGGCTTCATAGCGATTAGGAGTTATCAAACTAGCTAGAGGGAAGATTTCCTCAATCAGAGTGTTTATAGCTTCTTTAGCGATTAATTGCGAACCTGTGCGAGATACCATCACTGGGTCTAGGATAATATTAGGCAGATGCCATTTTTGCAGCTGCTTAGCTACTATTAACATAATTTCCCGGTTCAAGAGCATTCCCAATTTTACCCCTTGGATCTGAAAATCTTCAGCTACAGCGCTGATTTGGGCTGCAACCATTTCTGGTTCCATCCCCACCACCTGGGTTACCCCTTGGGTGTTTTGCACCGTTACACAAGTAATAGCACTTGTTCCATGAACCAAATGAAAGGCAAAAGTGCGCAAATCTGCTTGAATTCCCGCACTTCCGCCACTATCTGACCCTGCAATAGTCAAAGCTACCGGATAATTGCCCATTAGCTATCAGACCTAGGAAAACGACGTTTTTGCAGGAAATCAGGTATATCTAATCCCGAGGATGATTCCGGTTTAGCAACAGGACGTGTAGGGGTAGTAGGATTGTTTGTTCTTAGGGGAGTTCTGGTGGTTGTACTGATACTTGATGTTCTACTTTCCCCGGTGAAACCAGTAGCGATCACCGTTACTCTGATTTCTCCTTGCATATCCTCATCAATAACCGCACCGAAGATAATATTAGCGTTAGGATCAACTATCTCATAGATAGTTTCTGCGGCGGCGTTAACCTCGTGGAGGGTTAAATCTCGGCCTCCAGTAATATTTAAAACTACTCCTTTTGCTCCTTCGATGGAAGATTCTAACAAAGGGGAAGAAATAGCCGCTACTGCTGCTTCTTTAGCGCGGGATTTTCCCGATCCTAAACCAATCCCCATTAAAGCTGAACCAGCATCGGCCATAATAGCCCTAACGTCGGCAAAATCTACGTTAACTAAACCGGGGATAGTTATAATATCGGAGATTCCCTGTACACCTTGACGCAGGATATCATCTGCGGTTCTGAAAGCTTCCTGCATGGGGGTATCTGGGTTAATTACCTCTAGGAGCTGATTGTTGGGAATCACAATCAAAGTGTCAACCCGCGTTTGTAGGGCGCTAATTCCTTCTTCTGCCTGATTTGTCCGTCTTCTTCCTTCAAATGTAAAAGGTCGGGTGACTACCCCTACGGTTAAACAACCCATTTCTTTAGCTACTTCAGCTACAATCGGTGCTGCACCTGTTCCCGTTCCTCCCCCCATACCTGCGGTAATAAAGACCATATCGGTATTTTCTAAGGCGTTGGCGATTTCTTCGCGGGATTCTTCGGCAGCTTTTTGACCAATGGCTGGATTACCCCCTGCCCCTAGACCTCGGGTAATCTTTTTACCTATTTGTAAGCGGTAGGGGGCTGATGCGTGAGCTAAGGCTTGGGCGTCGGTATTAATCGCCCAAAATTCTACTCCACTCAATTCTCTTTCGATCATGCGGTTAACCGCGTTACACCCTCCCCCACCTACTCCAATAACTTTGAGTTGAGCAATATTACTCGGGAGGATTTGGTTATGACGAGATTTTTCTTGGCTAAAAGTACGATTATCTACACTGTTGGAAATAGGAACAATAGTATTACTTGGGTTATGGTTATTGCTCGGTAGTTCTCCTGATGAGGTAGATGAACTCATTAATCTAGGCGGATATCTATCATTACTACTATTGGTTTGTTTATCTATAGTCATAATCTAGGGCGAGAGACTAATATTGTTTTCAGTTGATAATAATCTCCTTAAAGTTTAACTTATCTTGACTATTATTCTTCAATAAGGATAAGTTATTATTCTTTTTTTTATTACATATGTAGTCAAAAATACTGTTAAATACGTCCCGCAAGGTTGAAGACATTCCTACTATTTTTAGTTTGATTATAGCTTTAGCTACTTATAAAAATCTAAGTAATTTAGTGACAAAAAATACCGATTATTTAGTCAAAGATGTGTTTGGCGCTACGTTGCCATCGAAGAATTAACAGTTGATTTTGCCTTATTTTTGACCAATTACCTGAATACCATCGTCAAGTATCGGAAAACAATTATTAGTGTATTAAGTTAGTCAGACAATGAACCAGCGAATCGCTCCGCCTAGCTGTAAGCCTTTGCTCAGAGTCTTAGCACTGTTTTGTAGAGTTACCGGGTAGGGAGCATCCCAATTTGGCAAATAGACAAAAAGGCTCAGGAACTTCAAGCATCTTGAAAGACGCCAGTAGTCAGGTTATAAGCATTCTGAGAAGATAATAAAAAAGCCAACAAATCCACTATTTTGTGGAGGGGATGGACGGGAATCTGGAAAATAGCAGCTGAGATTAGGGAAAAGCTGATTGGCAACAGACACAACCTCTAGGGGAAACCCAGTTAAGCAATTATCTCAAAAAACAACCACATTGGTAGCAGTCTCCTTGAATCTAGAGAGAAATTAACAGGAGCACCAGAATAAATCTTATTCTTTCATTAATTGTACTTAGCTCCCTAAATTTTTCCCTAATTCACTTGCAGTGAGGTTGTCTAAATTTCCTAGCTTAGCGATCGCTCTCATCTTTGAGCGGATGCAGCCTTTTTGGGTTTATCTTGACAATAACAACCTAAATTTAAAAATAAAATTAGTCTAGGTAAAAATTTTCCGCAAAATTGCTCGAAAAACCTCGATTATCCCCTGTCTATCTTACTATTAATTTATTTTTAGGCTAATATAGATTTGTAGTAATGTTAATCTAATGTTAAAAAACAAAATAGCCCTAACCAAGGGGCGGTTTTCAACCCATTTTTCCAATTAGTAACGTTCTTAAAATCAATTACTACTATGAAACGAACTCCTCCTAGATATGCTGAGCCTCGTACCAGTGGAAGTCGTAGCCCTTCTGTTGGTTCTGGTTTTAAATTAAGTATTACAACTATTGCCCTATTTGGGGTTATCTTTCTGATGGGTATGGGAGTAGGTATAGGTTTTACCTCTACCGCTACCTTCAGCCCCGAAAATGTCGCTTCCAGAGAAGTAATCGATCGCAGCGCTCCTAACGCTGAAATTTGTGCCCAATTTGGCGCTAGCGCTGTAGTCACAGATATGCGGGTTTTCCTTACCCTCAATCCCTTTAACGTTTACGTCACCCAACCATCCATGACCCCAGGTTGTGTACTCCGTCGTAATAACTGGGCGGTACTAGAACAACAAAAATTGGTTAGTCAAGAGCAAGTGCGTAACTGTAAAAATCGGATGAACACATTCGGCTTTACAGGTACTCTAGAAGGAACACCCACCATTGACTGTATCTATCAAAATGAAGCAGCGGGTAATCTGTTTCTCAATCGACCAGGTGCTGTCGGTACAGTCAAAGAAATGGAGAAATTCTAAACCTACCATTTGAGTTTAGCCGCGTCTAAACCTTGCTCCCGTTTGAGCGCGGCTTCTTTTTCAAACCAAGCGATAATTTGAGTATGGGTTAAATCAGCGATCGCCACGTCTAAATCACTCCCAATCAACTTTAACAGTCGCCAAGAAGAAATCGTCAAACGAGTCAAAAACTTCTCCTCAGAAGATAATAAAGCCATATCCACAGCCGCTGATTCTTCAGGGGTTAAAAAACTTTGGTCTTGATTATTCATTTCCTCTCAATCCGATAACCACAACGATGCTCACCATGATTAATCCAGTGAGTCCTCTCTATTTTACAATCAGGGAGAATAGCGGCAAACATTTCTAACTCATGTCCACAAACACTAGGATAAGATTCCGCCACCTCCGATATAGCGCAATTATGCTCTGATAAGAGATAAGCGTCGTCTGGTAATTGATATAACTGAGCCATATAACCTTCAGCTTGACGTAAAGCTAATAAATTTTTTACCCTCTCTTCTAAGCTTCCCTTGCCAATCCTACTTTGATATTCAGCCGCTTTACGCTGCCATTGTTTTTGTAAGACATAATTAACCTGTTCTTGACCCACGGTTTCGGCTAGAGTATCCAAAAAAGAAACCGCAAACTCTCCATAACCATTAGGAAAGCGATCGCGTCCCTGACGACTCAATTGATAGATATACTGCGGACGTCCCATTTTTGTCTGAGACTTTTGATATTCCAATAACCCTTCCAACTCCAAATCCTTAAGATGACGTCGGATTGCTTGAGGACTAATATCTAGATTTTGTGCTAACTCCTTAGCAGTCGCCTGCCCGTGACATAAGAGATAATCTAAAATATCCCGTTTAGAAGAGGACGATTCCCTAATCTGCATTTTGCTTACTCTGCTTTGACAACTTTGCTGTTGTTAATTTATTATAAAAGAGAATAAAACAACATAACTGTTGCTAAACTAAAAATAACCGCGCCCTGCCATCTTAAAAACCAATTAGGAAGAACACATTTTATGAGCGCTACATCCGTTAAAAACCTAGTCAACCAACCCTACAAATACGGGTTCATCACCGAGATCGAATCCGAAACCATCCCCCGTGGACTCAATGAAGACGTGGTGCGTCTGATTTCCGCCAAAAAAAATGAGCCAGAATTTTTGTTGGAATTTCGTCTCAAAGCCTACCATCAATGGCTAAAAATGAGCGAACCCACCTGGGCTCATGTAGAATATCCACCTATAGACTATCAAAACATTATTTATTATAGCGCTCCTAAACAGAGTAAAGCTAAAGTAAATAGCCTCGACGAAGTTGACCCCGCTTTAATTGAAACTTTCGAGAAATTAGGCATACCCCTATCAGAACAAAAACGACTAGCCAACGTCGCCGTAGATGCCATCTTTGATAGCGTTTCCATTGCTACCACCTTCAGAGAAAAATTAGCCGAACAAGGTGTAATTTTCTGCTCTATTTCCGAAGCGGTTAAAGAATATCCCGAACTGATCAAACGTTATCTAGGTAGCGTAGTTCCCATAGCTGATAACTATTACGCCGCCCTCAACTCCGCAGTTTTCAGTGATGGTTCTTTTGTTTATATCCCCGAAGGTGTAACCTGTCCCATGGAACTATCTACCTACTTCCGAATCAATAACGGGGAAACAGGACAATTTGAACGCACTCTGATTGTAGCCGAAGCTGGTGCATCCGTCAGCTACCTCGAAGGTTGTACCGCACCTATGTACGATAGTAACCAACTTCACGCCGCCGTCGTAGAATTAGTCGCCCTCGATAACGCCGAAATCAAATACTCTACAGTACAAAACTGGTACGCAGGAGACGAAAACGGGAAAGGAGGTATCTACAACTTCGTCACCAAACGGGGTTTATGTAAAGGTGTTAACTCTAAAATCTCCTGGACACAGGTAGAAACAGGTTCAGCTATTACCTGGAAATATCCTAGCTGTGTACTGGTTGGGGATAACTCCGTAGGAGAATTTTACTCTATAGCCTTAACCAACAACCAACAACAAGCAGATACAGGGACAAAAATGGTACATATCGGCAGAAATACCCGCAGTACCATCATTTCTAAAGGAATATCAGCCGGAAAATCCCAAAACAGCTATCGTGGTTTAGTCAAAATAGGACCAAAAGCTATAGGAGCAAGAAACTACTCTCAATGTGATTCAATGTTAATTGGGGACAACGCCCAAGCTAACACCTTCCCCTATATCCAAGTTGATCAACCCACCGCCAAAGTCGAACACGAAGCCTCAACCTCCAAAATCGGCGAAGATCAATTATTTTACTTCGCCCAACGGGGAATATCTGAAGAAGACGCTGTCTCCATGTTAGTTGGGGGTTTCTGTCAAGACGTACTCAATAAACTCCCCATGGAATTTGCCGCAGAAGCTGATAAACTCTTAAGTCTCAAATTAGAAGGAACAGTCGGTTAAATTATGCCAGAAAATAACGTTATCTTATCCGTTCGCCATCTCACCGCTAGTATCGATGGAATACCTATCCTTAAAGGAGTCAACCTGGAAGTAAAAGCAGGGGAAATTCATGCTATTATGGGACGCAATGGCTCTGGGAAAAGTACCTTTTCTAAAGTTTTGGCTGGACATCCTAGTTATGAAGTTACAGGGGGAGAAGTTATCTACCAAGGACAAAATTTACTAGAATTTGAACCAGAAGAAAGAGCGAGAATGGGGGTATTTCTTGCCTTTCAATACCCCATCGAAATACCAGGAGTGAGTAATTTAGAGTTTTTGCGCGTCGCTTATAACGCTAAACTCAAACAAGAGGGTAAAGAGGAGATTGATACTTTTGACTTTGAAGATTTAGTCGAAAGTAAACTGGATCTAGTTAAAATGGATTCTCGCTTTTTAGATCGTAGTGTTAACCAGGGTTTCTCTGGGGGCGAGAAAAAACGCAACGAAATCCTACAGATGGCTTTATTAGAGCCCAAATTAGCTATCCTGGATGAAACTGACTCAGGTTTAGATATCGACGCCCTCAAAATCGTCGCTAATGGGGTTAATCAGTTAGCTAAACCAGATAACGCTTTTATTCTGATTACTCACTATCAACGCTTACTCAATTACATCGAACCAGATTTCGTCCACGTCATGCAAAATGGACAAATCGTTACTAGTGGTGGTAAAGAATTAGCCCTCGAATTAGAATCCCGTGGTTATGACTTCCTCGATGAACAAGTTATCTCTGAGGTGGGTGTTTAATGAGTGTCTTATTAGAAACTAAAACTGATGATTATCTTCAAGGGTTAGTCAGTCAATTTCCCCACAATTCTCCTTTTCCTGAGTTGACTCAACAAGCTATTCTGGATTTAGCTAATCTCACTCTACCTGAGCAAAAGGATGAGGATTGGCGTTTTACCGATTTATCTCCTCTAACCAGTCTTTCACTGACTTTAGCTAATCAGGTTACACTCTCTCTAGAAGAGATAGACCAATTTCGACTCCCGGAAACAGAACAGGCTAGAATTGTTTTCATTAATGGTGTCTATTCTCCTAGTCTTTCTGAGCTTTGTGCACTTCCCCCTGAGGTATATGTAGGTAATTTCCTCGCTGCTAACCCAGCACAAAAACAAGAAATCCTCCAATACCTCAAGGAAGAAAAAAGTCAAGATGTCTTTAGCTTATTAAATACAGCAGGGTTACAAGACCTAGGGATTATCTGGTTAGGCAAAAATGTTAGCCTCACACAACCCATCGAACTGTTATATATCACTGTACCGACAACTACGCCAATTTTGACTCAACCTGGCAATCTGGTTATAGTCGAACAGGGAGCAAAAGTAAAGTTCTTAGAGTACTATGTAGCTAAGGCTACGGATTGTTCAGACATACCCCAAAATCGTAGTTACTTTAATAACGTCGTTACCCGAATTTTCCTCCAAGAAAACGCCCATCTCCAACATAATCGAGTCCAAAGAGAATCAGGAGACGGGATCCAAATTACTAATACAACCGTTGTCCAAGGAGCTAATAGCAGCTATAACCTTTGTGAAATTAGTCTAGGGGCAAAATTATCCCGTCATAACCTGAAGATCTACCAAAAAGG
>CALGKL010000177.1 GCA_937930495.1 uncultured Gloeocapsa sp. | reverse complement strand
CATGGTATGCCTTTAGGAGGCTTTGGCGCCGGTTGTTTTAGCCGCTCTCCCCGTGGTGATTTTAACCTCTGGCATTTAGACGCTGGAGAACATACCTTTAGGAGTTTAGATGCTTGTCAATTTAGTATTTTTGAACAACCCGAAGCAGGAGAAGCCCAAGCCTACGCTATGTCTACTAAACCTCCAGAAGATGGTAGTTTATCTAGCTGGTTATGGTATCCCCAGGAAAAAGGAACTTATCACGCTCTTTATCCGCGCAGTTGGTTTAAATATGAGGGAGTGTTCCAAAGTCAGTTAATTTGTGAGCAATTTTCGCCAATTTGGCCAAAAAACTACCAAGAATCTAGTTATCCCGTTGCTTTATTTCAATGGACTGCCCATAATCCTACCGAACGACCTATAACTATCAGTATTATGCTGACTTGGCAAAATATCCTAGGTTGGTTTACCAATGCGATTAAATCTCAGGAAATCCAAATTAGAGATGATGGTAGCCCTATCTATCAGTATCAACCTCGTTGGGGAGATAGTACGGGTAATTATAATCAGTGGATACAAGATGGCTTTAGAATAGGTTGTCTGTTTAATCGCATTCAACCCCACGAAGAATTACAACAGGGGGAAGGACAATTCTGCATAGCTAGCATTCTTAACCCTAGTCTGGAAGTATTCTATCAAAGTCGCTGGAATCCTAAAGGCGATGGCTTAGATGTTTGGGATGATTTTGCCCGCAATGGCTCTCTCCCTGATAAACAGGATGAAACACCCGCAGAGCCTGGAGAACAAATCGCCGGGGCGATCGCCATTCGTTTTACCGTGCGTCCGGGTAAAACACGTAAGATACCTTTTGTAGTAGTATGGGACTTACCGATTATGGAATTTGCCCCAGATGTCACCTATTATCGCCGTTATACCGACTTTTACGGTCGTAATGGTCAAAACGCCTGGGCTATGGTAAGAACAGCTCTAAAACACGGGGAAATGTGGCAAGAAAAGATTGAACAATGGCAAAATCCCATCATCAATCGCCCTGATTATCCCAATTGGCTAAAAATGGCTTTATTTAATGAGTTATATTTACTTACTCAAGGTGGTACGATTTGGACAGCAGCGACAGAAAATGACCCAGTAGGACAATTTGCTATCTTAGAATGTTTGGATTATCGCTGGTACGAAAGTCTTGATGTTCGTTTATACGGCTCTTTCCCTCTGGCTAAATTTTGGCCCCGTCTCGATAAAGCTATTCTCGAAGCCTTTGGGCGCGCTATACCCGAAGAGGATCAAACCCTAAGGGTCATCGGTTACAATCAAACTCAAGCTCAACGCAAGTTATCGGGAGCAACCCCCCACGATTTAGGTGCGCCTAATGAACATCCCTGGAAAAAAACTAACTATACTAGTTACCAAGACTGTAATCTCTGGAAAGATTTGAGTTGTGATTATGTCCTTCAGGTATATCGTAATTTCGTCTTAACCGATAAACAAGATACGGATTTTCTCTGGGAATGTTGGCCTGGGATAACTAAAACTCTGGCTTATCTCAAAACCTTTGACTTAGACGGTGACGGGATCCCGGAAAATGGTGGGGCACCGGATCAGACTTTTGATGATTGGTGCTTACGAGGGGTGAGTGCTTATTGTGGCGGTTTGTGGATTACAGCCTTAGAAGCGGCGATCGCTATCGCTAAAATCTTACTTGCTCATCCCCCCATGAATCCTTTGTTACAACCAGAAGATTATCCCCAGGGGATCCAAACAACCCTAGCTGATTACCAAAACTGGCTAGCTCAATCTCGCTCAGTTTATCACTCTCAACTCTGGAATGGTCAATATTATCGTCTCGATAATCAAAGTAATTCCGAAATCGTTATGGCTGATCAACTTGCTGGGCAATTTTACGCCCAATTACTCGGTCTTCCCGATTTGGTTGAACCCGAATATCTCCAATCTACCCTAAAAACTATCTATCAAAGTTGTTTTTTAAACTTTCATCAGGGTAAAATCGGCGCTGCTAATGGAGTTAAATTAGATGGGACTCCAGAAAACCCAGATAGTACCCATCCTTTAGAAGTGTGGACGGGTATTAATTTCGCCTTAGCTGCTTTTTTAATTCAAAATGATCTGCGCAGCGAAGGGTTAAAATTAGCCCAAACCGTAGTATCACAAATTTACGACTATGGGCTACAGTTTCGCACCCCTGAAGCGATTACCTTTGAAGGAACTTTTCGCGCTAGTCACTATCTACGGGCTATGGCAATTTGGCTGATTGATTATACCTTGTCGGGCAAAAAATGAGTATTATCTATTGGCTTGATGAGATTAATAGCAAGGTCTACCCTGATGTAGGACAAAAAGCCTATACCCTAAGTCAGGTTAAACAAAAAGGTTATCCTGTGGTTACAGGTTTGGTTATTTCTAGTTATCTATTGGAGGAGTTTTTGACTCAATCTTCTCTAAATAGGTTATTGACTGATTGGACTGATATCGATTTTCATGATCATCAAGCTTTACAAACTTTTGCCCAACAAAGTCGCCAAATTATCCTTAATGGGACTTTTCCTTCTGATTGGTTGACAACAATTTTTAACGCAGTTACTAACTTACCTGACACCCCTATCAAGTTAACACCCTCTGTTTCTGTGTTTGATTCACTAGAATGGGATGATTTACTCTCTCCCCAATTTTCACCACACCATCAGGAAAGTTTAGCTGAGGGAATTAAAAAAATTTGGGCTGAGTTATTTCGAGCTAAAATTCTCTGGTTATTACAACAAAGACAACTAAATCTGAGTCAAGTTAAATTAGCTATCCTACTTCAACCCTATCAAACACCTCTTGTTTCAGGAGTTACTAGTCTTGATTCTGATACTATCACCATAGAAACTACTTGGGGAGATGAATTGGCTTTATCCTGGGGAGAAGTATTACCTGATTGTTATCGCTTCAATTCTCGTACTAGGGTTTTAGAATCTCATCAATTGGGTAATAAATTAATCGCTTATCGTCTTAATCACAATGGTAATGGGTTAGAAAGGTATCTACTCTGCGGTGAGCAACAAACAAGTTATAGTCTTAATGAGCAACAGTTGCAAGATTTACAGGGTCTTTGTTTGGCTCTGGGTAATGATTTTACCTCGATTAGACTATTTTCTTGGACATTGACAGAATCTCAGTTCCAGATTACCCAAGTTAAACCCTATTTGATTGCTGTGGAGTCTAACCCCAATCTGATTATACAGGGATTAGCCGCTTCAGCAGGACAAGCGATAGCTCCGGCACAAGTTATCCTTGAGGATGAACAACATTATCAAGCAATACCCCCAAAACAAATTCTCGTTTTTAATCATCTTACTCCTGATTATTTACCTCTTTTAAAAAAAGCCTCCGGAATTATTACTGAGACAGGAGGTTTAACCAGTCATGGTGCAATTATCGCTAGAGAGTTAGGTATTCCCGCGATCGTTGGTGTCCCACAAGCAACTCAATTAATTCCTACAGGAACTTTAGTCAAAATTGACGGTAACACTGGTACTATTTCTTTTCCTTCGTCTTTTGAGTCCAAACCTGAGTTAGAATTGAGTATACCTTTACCTAATTATCCTATCAGTACTCAATTATTCGTCAACATTAGTCAACTCGAAACTCTTGATTTAGCTTCCCATTTACCCGTTGACGGGGTTGGTTTACTCCGTTTAGAATTCTTTTTTTTAGAACTGTTACAACAGCGGTCTTTAATTACTTGGTTAAATAATTACCAAGGAGAATTACAAGAATATTTACAACATTTTTTGGAAACAATTTGTCAATCTTTTCCAGATAAACCTATTTTTTATCGCTCTTTGAATTGGGAATCTTTAGAGTTAAATAAATACTTAATCGAAGTTAAAAATAACCTTCAAATTCGAGAAATACTTTTTAAAATACAGTTAGAAACTATTTTAGAATTAACCAGATATAAACAATATCAAATTAATCTTTTATTACCTTTTATTCGTAGCCTAGAAGAATTTAAACATTATTATCAATTAGTGGAAAAATCAAGAATTTTAAAACAAACCTCATTAGAAGTGTGGATAATGGCCGAAGTTCCCTCGGTAATTTTTTTATTACCAGAATACGTAGCAGCAGGAGTCCAAGGAATATCAATAGGGACCAATGATTTAACCAGGTTTTTATTAGGTATTAATCGAGAAGAGACCTTGAGCAATTCAGAATTAACAGGCAAAAATTTAGCAGTTAAAAAAGCTATTCAAAAATTAATAAAATCAGCACAAAAGCTGAATATTCCCTGTGCTATTTGTGGTCAAATACCAGTAGAATATCC
>CALGKL010000176.1 GCA_937930495.1 uncultured Gloeocapsa sp. | reverse complement strand
AGAAACCGCTCATCAAATCACCGAAGAGGTGGAGAGAATATTAGAGCAAAAATATGCACCCCTGAGGGTAGTGATTCATGTTGAACCTCCCGATTATCATTCCGAAACAATTACTTTTTAAAATTGAGAATGAGGGAATGTAGAATTTTAGACTCCCTCATTTTCTTCAACTCCTATTTACTTATTCTTTGTCTGTGGGCTTTTTTCAATTCTGGTAAAAAACCTAAAGCCAATCCTGTACCTAAAATAGTCATAGGTTCAGGAATTTCTGATTGTCAAGTTACACCTGATAACTTCTCTGAAAATTTGTTTCTCCATTATCAACAAGTCTAATGGTATTGAGGGTTTCGGTGGCTAAAATTGACCGTAAGGTTATTTCTTGTTTATCTAGTCTGATGTTAGGTGTTTGAGCAGAAAATACATACTTCTTTAATTGTTGTGCCGTTAATATTATTAGTCCAAACGTTATTTGGCCAATCCCTGATATCAACATTACCGATTAAATCCTGACTAGAGAAAGCTCCTTTTGTGCCCCTTCCCCCCGAACCCCTCACTCCTAACCCCTCAAAAATTAGGGGGAAACTTTTTTCTTGTTCCCCCCCTTTGACAAAAGTCTAGTTGAGATTACTTGTTTGGAATTGGTTCAGAGTAAATAGACCAGGATAAACAGAATTACCCAAACAACATCAACAAAGTGCCAATATAATTCAGCAGCTTCTACACCAAAATGACTCTCACTAGAATAATGGTTAGGACGTTGGGCTCGCCATAAGACACAGAGGATTAATAATAATCCTACGGTAACGTGGAGACCATGGAAACCTGTAAGTACATAAAAACTGCTCGCAAACAGATTAGTAGTCAAACCAAACTCTAAGTGGAAATACTCATATAACTGTCCCGCGAGAAAGATCGCACCCATCAAAGCGGTTAGTCCAAACCAGAGACGTAAACCAGCAACATCATTTTTCTTAATCGCTGCTTGTCCTTGGTGCATAACAAAGCTACTAGAGATGAGGATGATACTATTAATACCAGGTAAAAGAGTCTCTAGTTCAGGAGTTCCTTCCGGGGGCCAAACTGGTAGCATACTGCGGTAGATTAAAAAAGCCGAAAATAGCCCCAAAAAAATCATTCCCTCAGCGATTAGAAATAAAACCACCCCAAAGAGACGGTGATCCGGATGTCCGTGGTGTGCGTGTTCAGCAGACACAGAAGAAGTAGTGATATCTGTTGAAGTTGAAATTGACATGATTGTTTTAACCCTCTGAAGCGACTTCTGCTAGCAAATCTCGTATCGAATCTGAATCTCTTGGTTCAGAATCAATACCATATTCATAAGGACCTGACCATAGTACAGGAGTTTCGCTGAAGTTTTCAATAGCAGGGGGTGAGGAAGTTTGCCATTCCAGAGTTAAAGCCCGCCAGGGATTACGTTCAGCCTGTTTACCCTTATTCAGACTCCAAATGACGTTAATGATAAAAGGAATCGTCGAAGCAGCCAAAATGTAAGAACCGATAGTGGCGATTAGATTTAAGGGTTGAAACTCTATGTCATAAAGAGCAATACGACGATTCATCCCCATTAAACCTAGTTCGTGCATTGGTAAGAAAGTAATATTCAAGCCGATAAAACTCATCGCAAAATGGATTTTACCGAGAGTTTCATTAACCATGCGTCCAGTCATTTTGGGAAACCAGTGATAGACACCAGCGTATAAACCCAAAACGCTACCACCAAAGAGGACATAGTGGAAGTGAGCTACGATAAAATACGTATCATGTACATGTATATCAAAGGGTACAGAAGCGATCATGACACCGCTTAACCCACCAATCAAGAAAGAAGAAACAAAGCCGATTCCGAAAAGTAAAGAGGTATTTAGATTTAACTTACCTCCCCACAAAGTGGCACACCAACTGAAGATTTTAATACCCGTAGGTACAGCAATCAGCATGGTAGTTGCCATAAAAAACATCCGCAACCAACCAGGAGTACCACTGGTAAACATATGGTGTGCCCAGACGATTAAGCCCAAAAAGCTAATCGCCAGACTAGAATAGGCGATCGCCCGATATCCAAAGATTGGCTTACGGGAATGAACTGGTAACACCTCAGAGATAATCCCAAAAAAGGGTAAAATCATGATGTAAACCGCGGGGTGAGAGTAAAACCAGAACAAATGCTGATAGACGATGGGATCTCCTCCACCGGCGGGATTAAAGAAACTAGTCCCAACAATCAAATCAAAAGACAACAACACTAGTGCTGCTGCTAAAACTGGGGTAGATAGTAAGGCTAAAGCCGAAGAAGCGAGCATAGCCCAACAAAATAGAGGCATACTGTGGATATCCATCTCAGGAATCCGCATTTTGAGGATAGTGGTGACAAAATTAATCGCCCCCAAAATTGAAGAAGTTCCGATTAACAGAATACTGAGAATCCAAAATTCCTCTCCCCACTTACCACTTAACAAACTCAGTGGAGGATAAGAAGTCCAACCCGATTGGGGAGCACCCACGAAGAAACTGCTCAATAAAAGTACTCCCGCGGGTGGATTAATCCAGAAAGCTAAGGCGTTTAAACGAGGAAACGCCATATCTTCGGCGCCCACCATTAAAGGGATGAGATAATTAGCAAATCCAGCAGCAGCAGGAACAATCCACAGAAAGATCATAATTGTTCCGTGCAAAGTCAGCAACTGATTATATAACTCAGGACTAACTACGTCTGGATCGGGGGTAGCCAATTCGGTGCGCATAATCTCAGCGAAGATCCCCCCGATGAAGTAAAAGAAAAACGAAGACACCAAGTATTGGATCCCAATAACCTTGTGGTCAGTACAAAAAGTAAAGTAATCTTGCCACTTACGTTGTTTCGTAGTGCTAATTGCCTCAGTCATGGAATTTAAGTTATTGTATTGGTCTTAATTGAGTGATAATTTCTTGATTTACGCCCATTTCTTGAGCGTAGGGAGCTAAATATTCAGCATCGGACATTTCAGCAGTACTGATCGCGACGGTATTAGCTTCCTGAGCACTTTGAGCCATGATATTCTCTTGTAACCATTTTTCATAGTCGCTTTCCGACAGAACGTATAACCGACTTTTCATTCCGCCGTGATAAGCACCACAAAGTTCAGCACAAATAATCGGGTATTCACCGATACGAGTAGGTGTAAAGACTAAGGTTGTGTCTTTTCCTGGGATCGCATCTTGTTTGAGACGAAATTCAGGTAACCAAAAAGCATGAATCACATCACCTGCTTTGAGATTGAGATGTACAGGGTGTTTCACTGGTACGCGCAACTCTCCACTCACTATTCCCGAATCGGTATAATTAAAAATCCAGGCGTATTGAATCCCATTAACATCTACGTAAACTGGTGAATTACTATTTTCATCAGGACTATCCCCAATCCCCAAGCTAAGCTGTGATTGTTCCCCAGTCATAGCCAACATTGGTTCATGGTGATGGTGTTGAGCGGGAGAATGATGAGACGCCATCGACGCCATGGGATCTAATCCTCCCATGTTGTTATAGATTTCAAAGCTATAGATAGATAAGACGAACACGATGATAGTGGGAATCGCCGTCCAGACAATCTCTAGGGGGATATTTCCTTCTATGGGTGGTCCATCTGTGGTATCTCCTTTTTTTCTGCGGAACTTGAGCACACAAAAAATTAAAGTTCCTTGCACAATCAAGAATAAACCGCAAGCGATGGTCACCATCAGGTTAAAAAGAGCATCGACTTGTGTTGCTTCTTCAGAAGCCGCTACTGGCATTAAACCATGATTTTGTCCATACCAGAGACTAATCATCGTTAAGATGATGCCAGCTATTAACGTGATAATGTTACTAGGAATATTCACAATTTTCCCAAACAGAGCTTGTACTTTTTCAATTTTAAGGCAAAAATTTAATTTTGTACCGAGGTTTTAATTTACTTTTACCTGTATTTGATTAGCTTTGATAGTTTGAACTACAGTCAAAAAATTTTTGAGCAAAAATGTGTTGTAAGTAATATTTTCGATAAATTTAAGCTTTTCTTTATCATTACGAAAAATTAAAATTTGATTAAGTTTTCTTGAAAAGTATACACATCATTGGCAAAAATTTCTAAATTGAAACGATAGGGAATAAAAAAATAGTAATAATATCAAATGTCATGACAGAATCAGCAATAAAAACTCAGCTTTTGGCTAAAACAGAAGTAACCACAGTAGAAAAATGGTTGCGTCTTCTCCTTTGGAAGATGACCATCGCTACTTTGTTACTAATGGCAATAGGTAGCGCCACACGGGTAATGAACGCGGGTTTAGCTTGTCCCGATTGGCCTTTGTGTTATGGTCAACTAGTACCTACAGCACAGATGAATCTGCAAGTTTTCCTAGAATGGTTTCACCGTCTCGATGCTAGTTTAATCGGCTTGTTGGCGATCGCTCTGATGGGTTTAGCCTGGTGGTATCGTCAACAGTTACCCTCTTGGCTCCCCTGGGGAGCTACAGCAGCATTGCTCCTGATTCTTTTTCAAGGTATCCTCGGTGGTTTAACCGTGACTGAATTACTCCGTTTTGACATAGTTACCGCACACTTAGCTACAGCATTGCTATTTTTCTGTACCCTCTTGACTATGGCAATATTGCTAACTCCTTACCAGGGAACCAATGCAGCTTGTCATCTTTGGTGGTTGAGCGCAACAGCTGCTCTTTTCGTCTATCTACAGAGTTTACTAGGCGCTTTAGTCGCCTCTCGTTGGGCTTTACATCAATGTCTGGATAATTCTCAACTCTGTTTGGTGATGAATAGTCATATCTTGGGGATTATTCCTCCTACTCTACTGACTTTGGTATTAACTATCAAAGCTTGGCAAACCCCTGGATTACATCCAGTTTTGCGTCAATTAGCCAATCTAGCTAGTACCCTAGTTATCCTCCAAATCGCCCTAGGTATAGCTACTTTCCGTTTACATCTTCAAGTTGAACCTCTCACCGTAGCCCATCAAACCGTAGGCGCAACCCTATTAGGTACCCTAATCGCCTTCACTGTCTTGGCTATCCGAGATCGAGCTCAAAATCAGCAAAAATTCGCATAATTGGTATAAATAATGATTGGTACAACCCTATCTTCTCGTAACGAAAACTTTTTACAAGTCATCAAAAGTTATTATCTCTTAACCAAACCGAGGATTATTCCCTTACTCCTGATTACCACAGCAGCTTCCATGTGGTTAGCCGCCAAAGGAAATGTTAACCCCCTTCAGGTGTGTATCACTTTATTAGGGGGAACTCTCGCAGCAGCTAGCGCTCAAACCCTTAATTGTATCTATGACCAAGATATTGATTACCAAATGACCCGGACTCGTACTCGTCCCATTCCTTCGGGAAGGGTACAACCTCGTCACGCTCTCCTCTTTGCTCTTATTCTCGCTATTACCTCCTTCTGTCTGTTTACTTTTTTGATCAATCTCTTGAGCGCTTGGTTAGCTATGTCAGGGATAGTCTTCTATATGTTGATTTATACCCATATACTCAAACGTCATAGCACCCAAAATATCGTTATCGGTGGTGCAGCTGGTGCAATCCCTCCTCTAGTCGGTTGGGCTGCGGTTACGGGAGAATTAAGTCTAGCTGCTTGGGCTTTATTCCTGATGATCTTTCTTTGGACTCCCCCTCATTTTTGGTCTCTAGCTCTGATGATTCGGGATGACTACGCCCAAGTAGAAATACCTATGCTACCAGTGGTTAAAGGTGCAAGTCCCACTGTCAACCAGATTTGGGTTTATACCTGGTTGGCGATAATTTCTACCTTTGTCTTGGTTTATCCCCTCCATACTGTGGGGATTATCTATACCCTAACCGCTATTGTGTTAGGGATCATCTTTCTCTATAAAGCTTGGCAACTGAAGCAATCACCTGAAGATAAACAGTTAGCTCGCTCTCTGTTTAAATACTCTATCCTCTATATGATGCTCTTATGTACAGCTATTGTAGTTGATAGTTATTGTTTTTGAGTATTCTTTTCTAGATGAAAAATATTCTTATTGTAGGAGCAAGTCAAGGTATCGGTTTGGGATTAGTCATA
>CALGKL010000175.1 GCA_937930495.1 uncultured Gloeocapsa sp. | reverse complement strand
CGCATTCCCTCTTTACCTTAATTGTTTTGTAAACTTATTTTAACAAAGATTGCTTTTTCTGGTAATCTAGCCTTTAAATGATCTTAGGGTCATTGAGTGTATATTGGCTAGACCCTAAGATTCTAGGGCCAAACCTAACCCAGTTCTTGTTCAGGATTGCTCTGAGTCGGTACAACCGGTTGATTTAATTGGCTCAATCTCGACTCAGCCAAACTGAAATCGGGTTTAATTTCCAGAGCTTTTTGATAACTAGCGATCGCCTCTGGTAAGCGTTGTAAATGTTCTAAAGCACAAGCGCGATTATACCAAGCTTGATAATAGTCAGGTTTAAGGGTAATTACCTGATTCCAAGCGTTGAGCGAGTCTTCCCAACGCTCTAAACGATATAAAGCATTACCGATAGCATTCCAAGCCAGATAATCATCGGGTTTAATCTCAACAATCTTTTCAAAACAACTTAAGGCTTCTTGATGTCGATTGAGATTACCCAAAGCTCCACCGCGATTATACCAGGATTCTACAGAATGAGGATTGATTTTCAAAGCTTGGTCAAAGGAAGCGATCGCCCCTTCTAAATCACCCTGGTTAATTTGTTCGAGACCTTTTTTGAGCCAAACATTTTCTGGAGGAGCACTTGGCATTTTATTATATTTATTTTGTAACTGGATCATTTGATTAACCATAGCGGCGACTATATGCTCTGGACTACTTCCTTCTAAACCCAGTTGTTTAGCTAAGGTTTCCGCTAAGGTACTATCTTGATAGAGACGCGCTAATAATTGATCCGGTGTCAGGGGTTCAACTTTTTGTGGTTGTGCTGGAGTGGCTGTTTCTACCTCAACCGAAGGTTTTTCAGGGACATTAGCTGCTGTATATTCCCAAATTTGCGTTTTTTTCTGTCGATTGAGGATTTTTTGTCCCAAATCATAGGATTCTTGACCCAAACGACGTAAAGAAGGTAAAAACTCAGCCAATTGACCAAAACGAATCATCCTAATCCCTAACTCTTGATTAGGTGCGCTAGAAGCTAAAACATTAGTACCAAATCTTTCTAACCAGTTAATCCAATCGTATTGAGTAGCGCGATCTTCTAATTGTGTAAAAAACTTGAGCACACGCTTTTGATCCCAACCGCGGATTACTCCTTCTAACAACTGTGTAAATAAAAATTCATAATCTGTATCGCTTAAGGGTTGTCGAGAATCCCCGTCTCTACTCTTCTTTTTTTTGTCGCCCAATAATCCCTGAAAAAACCGCTTAAGCCATTGCCAGATTTGCCGGAGCATGGTCAAATTCCCTTAGTAAACTGCAAAATATTAATGATCGATGGCAAGATGGAGTTATGCCCAATATTGCCTCTATTCTAACCTTTAACTGTCATGTCCTACTCTCCCCTCCATCATAAATATCGTCCTCGGACTTTCGCCGAATTAGTTGGTCAAGAGGCGATCGCCACTACCCTAAGTAATGGGATTAGTCAAGGCAAAATTGCACCTGCATATTTATTTACAGGTCCTCGGGGTACAGGAAAAACATCGTCAGCCCGGATTTTAGCCAAATCCCTTAACTGTTTAAATAGTCCCCAACCCACACCTAATCCCTGTGGTGAATGCGAAACCTGTGTGGCGATCGCCCGCGGTTCCGCATTAGACGTAATTGAAATTGATGCAGCTTCCAACACAGGAGTAGACAATATTCGGGAAATCATCGAACGTTCTCAATTCGCCCCAGTCCAATGTCGTTATAAAGTCTATGTCATCGATGAATGTCACATGTTGAGTACAGCCGCTTTCAACGCTTTACTCAAAACCCTAGAAGAACCACCTCCACAGATAGTCTTTATTCTAGCTACAACCGACCCCCAAAGGGTTTTACCCACCATTATTTCTCGTTGTCAACGCTTTGATTATCGCCGTATTCCTCTGCAAGAGATGATTAAACATCTAGAATATATCGCTAGCCAAGAACAGATTAAGATCAAGACTGAAGGAATTACCCTCGTTGCCCAACTAGCCAATGGTGGACTCAGAGACGCACAAAGTTTATTGGACCAACTTAGCTTACTAGAAGGAGAAATTACCCCTGAGAGAATCTGGGATTTAGTTGGTGCTACCTCAGAACAAGATTTAATCGCCCTTTTAGAGGCAATTGCCGCAGCCCAACCGGTAAAAGTTATGGAAAAATGTCGTGATATTCTCAATAAAGGACGAGAACCTCTAATTATTCTGCAAAATTTAGCTAGTTTTTACCTTAACCTCTTAATTGCTAAAACTTCCCCCCAAAATCAAACAATGGTTACCGTTACCCCCCAAACCTGGGCCAAATTATCTCAACTAGCCCAACATTGGACAGTAGCTGACATACTCAGGGGAGAACAACATCTTAAACAGAGTGAAGTACAGCTCAAAAATACCACTCAACCCCATCTCTGGTTAGAAATAACCCTATTAGGATTGATACCCGTTACCCCTGAACCCGAAGTTAACTTACCAGTGGTTAATTCTCCATCACCAGTAACTAGTAAAAAAATCCAATCTATCTATACCGATGGCTCTTGTTTAGGTAATCCAGGTCCTGGAGGTTGGGCTTATGTGGTTTATTCTGAAAAGGGAATAATACAGGAAAAAGGAGGTCATGAACCAGATACAACCAATCAAAGGATGGAATTAGCAGCAGCTTTAGCCGCTTTAAAATATCTAGAAGAAATTAACTATACAGATAAGGTTACCCTTTATACTGACAGTCAATACTTAATTAAAGGTCTTACCCAATGGCTTAAAGGTTGGAAAAAAAATGGTTGGATGACTGCTGGTAAAACTCCGGTAGTTAACCAAGATTTATGGAAACCCCTAGACTTACTCAATAGTAAATTAAATATCGATTGGCAACACGTAAGAGGACACCAAGGCAACGAAGGAAATGAGCGCGCTGATACCTTAGCCAGGAGTTACGCTAGTCAAAAAAAATCCCTAAATTCCCTAGTCAATGAAGAAGAGTTAACCCCAAAGATAGAATATGAATCTGTCGGAGAGATTTGGCGCCAAATTCTCGATAACGTACAACCTGTTACTACCCGTGCTTTATTAGAACAACAAGCTAAATTAATCGAATTTGATGGAGCGATCGCTCGCGTTGGGATTAAAAATGAAAAATTACTGAAATTACACCAAGGAAAAATTGCTAACCTAGAAGTGGCTTTTCAAGACTTTTTTCAACGGAAAATTAAAGTAATTATGGAGGTGATAGACACCCCAGAGGAAAAAAAAAATAACTCCCTTCCCACCCTACCTCCTCCCCTAGTCAGGGAAACTAAAATTGAGACACCACCGCCAACGGTGACTCAACCTCCTCTGGAAAAAGTTATCGAAAATTCACCCCCCAGGGAAAAACAATTAGAAAAAGCAGTAGAAAATCTGATTAAACAATTTCAAGGCGAGATTATTCCCGATTTTCAATAATAACTAAAGTTATAAATTCGCGATCCCAATTAAAGCCATAATTACCCCTAAAATAGCCCGAAAACTAATTTTTTCTCCCCTAACTTTAGCTATAGGTAGAATAAATAAAGGACTAGTTGCTAAAAGAGTGGTTGCTACCCCTGTGGGAGTATATTTTAAGGCAGTTTGTTGTAACCAAATACCTAGATAAGTACTAGCAAAGGCGGTAACGACTAAAATCAGAGGAGTTTTCCATTTTCTACTAGTTATTTCTCGGTGAAGATTAACTCTGGGTTGGGGAAATAATAATAATAAAGGAAGGATAATTACAGTTCCACCACTTAATCTAATCAGAGTACTATTTAGGGGTGCAATTCCTGATTCTACTAGTGCGTAACGAGAGATAACCGCAGCGGTTGCTTGCGCCATAGCCGCTAAAACACCCCAGATGATCCCTAATTTTCGTTTTTGCCCGGGGTTATAGCTATCTTTGGTTTTTTCACTAATTACCCAGCATACCCCTAGTACAGTTAAAATTATCCCAGACCAAGCGCGGATGGTTAAAGTTTCCCCTAGAAAAATCCAGGCTAATCCTCCCGCTAAAGGTGGCGCTAGGGTTTCTAATAATAATGTTTGGCGAGGTCCATTATGTTTGAGGGCTAAAAAATAAGCTGTATCACCTAAGCCAATCCCAACCATTCCGGAAATAACTAACCAAATCAAGGTTGAAAATTGGACAGTAAATTTTAGATCGTTGATGATTACTAAAGTTATTAAAATTAGGGCGATCGCGATTAGACCTTTATACAGATTTAGTTTTAAAGGCGGTATTTTTAAACCCAACAAGCTATAAACAGTCGAGGATGCAGCCCAAAGAAAAGCAGCACTTAAAGCTGCTATGATACCTAAATAACTAATCATGGGAGAATTTAATTAGGTTAATGATGGCGGTGGAAGATGGTATCCGCTCTATAAAACCTACTCAAACTTATCCAGCAAGTCAAAAAGACTTAATTGTCTAAGCTTGAAGTTTACTTCCTGCTTCGTCGAAGTCTCAAGAGCTGTACTCTCGACGGGGTTAACTTCTCCACAGGCTTTATTTTTACAAGTTTCCCCAGAGCTTGAGGTACTTCCGTAACTAGATAGATTTATACTCGCATTCAAATCCCTATCAATTGAAATACCGCAATTAGGACAGTTATAAATTCGTTCTTTTAGCGGCATTTTTTGTCTATGTCCACAGTTAGAAC
>CALGKL010000174.1 GCA_937930495.1 uncultured Gloeocapsa sp. | reverse complement strand
CGATGGTTTTGTAGTTTTAAAAGGGGAAAAATGGCTCAGTTGAATAATAATACCTCTATCTATATTCAAAGTCGGGGAATCGCACCCGAAGATGATTACTGTTGGTTAAAAATCCAGGGAGATAACCAAGTTATTGCTATTCCAGAGATTCTCAATCGCTTGTCTTTGGTTTCTCTGATTGATAGTCAAACTTTTTCTTTAGTTTTAGCTAGAGACAGACAGGATTTTATCTTATATATTACCGGTTTAGAAGCAACCTCACCTGCAGTAGATTTTCTTGGGCGAAAAATTCGTAATTCTTTACTTTGGATTACCCCAGATGAAGCTACTATACGTGCTTTAACCGTAGCTGCTTTAGAGGGAAAATTAGCTAATCCTCTGGAAGAATCTATCCACCGAGACCCTAACTCAGATAACAGTTTTAACCTTGATACCGACTCCCTCAGTAACTTACCTAATTTGGTTGAACTTAACTATTATAATAATATCTATACTCCCTCCCAATTGGGGAATAATAATCAAGTTTTAAGACAACAATTAGCCCTAGAAATTAAAACCAATTGTTTGCCTAATAATTACCAAATCTTAATAGTAATTACTACGATTAAATCAGCAACAGATTTAGAAAAAATCAAAGTCTGGCGCGGTTTATCTAATCGGATTACTACCACGGAATTAACCCCCACCTCAGCAACGGAAAAAAAAACTTTATTCAATACAGCCTTCCTAGCGACAGCAACAGCGATTACCATTTGGCTAATCCTTTCGATACTATTTTAACTGAAGGGTTACAATTTCTGACAAAAGGTTTAGAAATTACCCAATTAATAGAGGAAGAAAAAGATAAGATCTATCTAGTTATTGACTTTTTAAGACAAAAACAACAACTAGAAGAAATCGCTAAACAAGGACGTCTTAAATCCGCCGATTTAGAAGTATTAAAACAAGTAGAAGATATCCTCAAAAAATATTTAGCTTCCCTGGAAAAAATTAAAAATTTAAATCAAAATAATCGGCAAGAATAATGAGAGTGTTTACTTAAAGGGAATTGGTTACTCAATCAGATTGCTAAAAATAAAAACTTATGCTATAGTTTCGGGTTATAGCTAGGGGTGCTTGGCTAAACCAGGCTGAGATAGACCCTAAGAACCTGAGACTGGGTAATACCAGCGGAGGGAAGCTGTGATTAGAGGAACAAAAATATATGAGAGCAGAATGGGTTGTTAAGCGACGTGGACAGGATAACGTGTCTCAAATGCACTACGCACGTCAGGGAATATTGACCGAAGAAATGCACTACGTCGCTAAACGGGAGAATCTCCCCGTAGAATTGATTCGTGATGAGGTAGCAAGAGGCAGAATGATTATTCCTGCTAACATCAACCATACGAATCTAGAACCAATGTGTATTGGGATCGCTTCTAAGTGCAAGGTTAACGCTAATATCGGTGCTTCTCCTAATTCTTCTGATATCAACGAAGAAATAAATAAACTGAAATTAGCGGTTAAATATGGTGCAGATACCGTCATGGACCTCTCTACAGGTGGAGGGAATCTAGATGAAATTCGGACAGCAATTATCAAAGCCTCTCCTGTACCTATTGGGACTGTACCTATTTATCAAGCCTTAGAAAGCGTCCACGGTAACATCGAAAATCTCACTCCTGATGACTTTCTGCACATAATCGAAAAACACGCGCAACAGGGTGTGGATTATATGACTATCCACGCGGGTATTTTGATTGAATATCTACCCCTGGTCAAAAATCGTCTCACCGGGATAGTCTCTCGTGGGGGTGGAATCATCGCTAAGTGGATGTTGCACCATCACAAACAAAATCCTCTCTATACCCATTTTGATGACATCATCGCTATTTTCAAAAAATACGACGTATCTTTTAGTCTAGGGGACTCTCTACGTCCCGGTTGTGTTCATGACGCTTCTGATGAAGCCCAGTTATCTGAGTTAAAAACTCTCGGTAAATTGACTCGTCGTGCTTGGGAACACGATGTACAGGTAATGGTAGAAGGACCAGGTCACGTACCTATCGACCAAATCGAGTTCAACGTCAAAAAACAGATGGAGGAATGCTCAGAAGCTCCTTTCTACGTTTTAGGACCATTGGTAACCGATATAGCACCTGGATACGATCATATTACCTCAGCCATTGGCGCCGCGATCGCCGGTTGGCACGGCACAGCCATGCTCTGCTATGTAACACCAAAAGAACACCTAGGACTCCCCAACGCCGAAGACGTACGTAACGGTTTAATCGCCTATAAAATCGCGGCTCACGCAGCTGATATAGCCCGTCATCGTCCGGGAGCAAGGGATAGAGACGACGAGCTATCTCGAGCTAGATACGATTTCGACTGGAATCGTCAGTTTGAACTATCTTTGGATCCAGAGCGAGCAAGAGAATACCACGATGAAACCTTACCCGCTGATATTTACAAAACAGCGGAATTCTGCTCGATGTGTGGACCAAAATTCTGTCCGATGCAAACCAAAATTGACAACGAAGCGATCACCGAGTTAGAGAAATTCCTCGCTAAAGAATCAGCTACTGTCGCACAAAGTTAAAATAGAACAGAAATTAGTCAAATATCCCTGACAACTGGGCGGGGGTATTTGTTTTTTTTGTAAAAAAACTTAATCTCATTGAGCAGCAAATGGGTTTAAGCTACAAAATTAGGCAGACTCTTAACATAGCATTAAAATTTAAGATGAGTATAAATTTAGCAACTCAATTACGCGAAGGAACAAAAAAATCTCACACTATGGCTGAAAACGTTGGTTTCGTCAAGTGTTTTTTAAAAGGCGTTGTGGAAAAAAACTCCTACCGTAAACTAGTCAGTAACCTCTACTTCGTCTATCAAGCTATGGAAGAAGAGATGACTAAACTCAAAGATCATCCCATAGTTGGTAAAATTTATTTTTCTGAGTTGAATAGAGAAAAAAGCTTAGAAAAAGATCTCTACTACTACTATGGTCCTAATTGGCGTCAAGAAATTAAACTCTCTCCCGCTGGAGAAGCTTATGTACAACGCATTCACGAAATAGCTAGTCAACAACCTGAGTTATTGGTTGCTCATTCCTATACTCGTTATCTCGGTGATTTATCTGGTGGACAAATTCTGAAAAAAATCGCTCAACAAGCGATGAATCTAGAGGAAGGGTCTGGTACTGCTTTCTATGAGTTTGAAGAGATCGCCGATGAAAAAGCCTTTAAGAATCAATATCGTCAAGCACTCGATGAGTTAGAGATAGATCAGGGGACCGCAGACCAAATTGTGACGGAAGCTAACGAAGCTTTTAAAATGAACATGAAAATGTTCCAAGAATTAGAAGGCAATCTGATTAAAGCCATTGGAATCATGCTCTTTAATACCTTGACTAGACGTCGTACTCGTGGTAGTACTGATACTGATTTGGCAACGGTTTCTGAATAAAAAATATTTTTTCGACATTAGAAAAACCTTGGGGGAGATTTTGTCATCTCCCCTTTGACATCGAAATCCTAGACTAAACTCTTCCCTCTAGTTACTGTTGGCAATTGATAAAATTAACCTAGATTTTGTCTTAGGGATAGTGAGGATGGAAACACCAATAATTACTTCATTTTCTAGCTTTGAAAGCGCTGTTAAAACAGTACTCAACTTTCTCCACGAGCGTCTAGGCTTTCAATTATGGATGTTTACTCGTGTCGAAGCCGAAGACTGGATCGTTTTATCAGCTTGTGACCATGGTTATGGAGTGCAACAGGGTAACGTATTTAGATGGTCTGATTCTTTTTGTTCCCGTATGGTTAAGGGTTTAGGTCCACAAATAGCTCCTAATTCTAAGCAAATTAAGGCTTATTTAGAAGCGCCAATCGGTCAATTGGTACCTATTAGTGCTTATATTGGTATTCCTCTCTCTCATCCCGATGGAAGTCTCTTTGGCACTCTCTGTGCGATTGATCCTAATCCCCAATCGGAAAAGATACGCCAAGAAAGCTCACTCATAGAATTACAAAGTCAATTATTAACAACTATACTTCACTATGAATTAAAAGCCCAACAAAACGCCCGACTCTACGAACGGGCGCAAAAAGAAGCAGAAATGGATTGGCTTCCGAATATCTATAACGGTAAAGGATGGCGGAAAATAATCGAAGCCGAAGAATTACGCTGTAAAAGTTATGGACAACTAGCTAGTGTGATTATCCTGGATTTAGATAACCTCAAAATAGTTAACGATCAACAAGGACATCAAGCGGGCGATCGCCTCTTACAAGCTACCGCCGAATGTTTACTGAAAAATATTCGTCAAGAGGATGTAGTCGCTAGATTTGGGGGAGATGAATTTGGTATTCTGATTTTGGATCTTCATGAGTCAGAAGTGGCTAAAATTGTCGCTAGAATCGCTGAAGCGTTGGAAGCTAATCAGATTCGTGCTTCTCTAGGTTGGGCTAAACGTGATCCCCAATCAGATTTGTGGGAAACTATTAAAATAGCTGATCAAAGAATGTACCAGCAAAAACAACAGCGTAAAAATTCTCTCTCTAACAAAGTAGAATATCTTATTTAGATTTTTATGCCTTTAATCAAAGTTCAAACCTCTATTGCTCCACCTGAGACAAGTCAAATCCAAGACTTACTCAAAACTCTTTCTAGTCAACTAGCTAAACAACTTGGTAAACCTGAATCCTACGTTATGACCGCTTTTGAGGGCGGGATTCCGATGAGTTTTGCGGGAACTTTTGATCCCGTCTGTTATATCGAAATCAAAAGCATTGGGAATATGACTCCTACCCAAACTAAAGCCATGAGTCAAGCATTTTGTCAACAAATTAACGAAAAACTTGGAATCGAGAAAAATCGCATCTATATCGAATTTGCTGACGCTAAAGGGACTATGTGGGGTTGGAATGGTTCAACCTTTGGTTAACTAGAGACCCTCACAAGAGAATGTAGAATGAGTGAAACAATGATTATTCTTCATTCTCCCTATTCTCCCGGATTAGGTACTTTAAATTTTTATTGAGATAGAATAAAGTTAAATAATCAGATTTAGCTTAGACACGGATTAAAATAATGGATTCCAATTTGCAAAAATATCGCATGGTTTGTACCTTAAACTTTGGTGATATCTATGGTCAAATAATCGTTTGGTTGATCGTTATCTTCGTTAGCTTAGCAGCTACTTTAGCTCTGTGGAGTAGGACTCGTCAAATCTATGCTTTAGCTACTTTGGCTTTAATTGTGGTTTTGTCTTTACCTTTCTTACTATTCGCTTTTGTGACTACTTTACTCAATCACATCGAATTTGTTCCCGCTGAGGAAAAACAAACTAGTCGTAAATCTTCCACCGCTATCAGTGGCAAAACTTCTCCCCAAACAGCTAGTTAATAATTAGCTAAAAAGGTATTAGGGGTTCTGAAGAAAAGATTCAGTACTAAATTCCCCTAGCCTTTTTTTTAGGTAAAAAAGCCAAGATTAATAATAAAAAAATACCGATATTAATAAAAGTATCAGCTAAGTTAAAGACAGGGAAATTAATTAAGCGAAAATCGAGAAAATCGATGACATAACCGAATAAAAATCGATCGA
>CALGKL010000173.1 GCA_937930495.1 uncultured Gloeocapsa sp. | reverse complement strand
TGGTTGTGGCTCTTGTTTAGCCGATATTGACGATTTACTCTCTAGTATCGCCGCGGCAAAAACCAACACCATCGCCAGAACAGCAGAAGTTGTCAACAATTATGCAACTCTAACCACGGTCCAAAAAATCAACCGCATTCAGCAAGTACTCGCAGAAATTCGCCCTACCTTGATCGCTGACGGTGGAGATTTAGAATTATTTGACCTAGAAGGAGATGTGGTCAAACTAGTACTCAAGGGAGCTTGTGGAAGTTGTTCTAGTAGTACTATTACTCTGAAAATGGCTATCGAAGCGAAGTTACGGGAAAAAGTCCTCTCTACCCTAGTTGTGGAAGCAGTTTAACCGATGAGCAATAACTCCAACCCAGAAAGTAGAGCACCTCCAATCGGGTCTTAACTTTCTGACTAACAACAACCAATGTTGTGATTAAATTTCAACCCCTCTGACGGTTTTGGTTCTAACGATTGAACGTCTAACCCCAAAAAAAATAAAAGGGCTAATTTATAAGTCCTCTAATCTTTGAGAGATTAGACAAGTTAAAACCAAACCCTTTCTTTTCAATCCATTATTAAGTTTAAGCGAGAAATTGACATGAGACAGATAGCTTTTTACGGTAAAGGTGGTATTGGTAAATCTACTACCTCACAGAATACACTAGCAGCCTTATCAGAAAACAACCGCATTATGATCGTTGGTTGTGATCCTAAAGCAGATTCTACCCGATTAATGTTGCACTGTAAAGCCCAAACCACGATTTTACACCTAGCAGCAGAACGCGGCTCAGTAGAAGACATCGAACTAGATGAAGTAATGGTCAAAGGTTTTAACGGTGTACTCTGTGTAGAATCAGGTGGTCCAGAACCAGGTGTAGGTTGTGCAGGTCGTGGTATTATCACCGCTATTAACTTCCTCGAAGAAAACGGCGCTTACGAAAATCTAGACTTTGTTTCCTACGACGTATTAGGGGACGTTGTCTGTGGTGGTTTCGCTATGCCTATCCGTGAAGGAAAAGCGCAAGAAATCTATATCGTTACCTCTGGGGAAATGATGGCGATGTACGCAGCTAACAACATCGCTCGTGGTATTTTAAAATACGCTCACTCTGGTGGAGTTCGTTTAGGTGGTTTAATCTGCAATAGCCGTAACGTTGAACGTGAAGTTGAACTAATCGAAGAATTAGCCCGTCGTCTTGGCACTCAGATGATCCACTTTATTCCTCGCCACAAACAGGTTCAAGAAGCTGAAATCCGTCGTATGACAGTGATTGAATATTCTCCTGACCATCCTCAAGCTGATGAGTATCGTGCTTTAGCCAGAAAAATCGAAAACAACACAAACTTGGTTATTCCCACTCCAATCAGCATGGATGAATTAGAACAATTATTGATTGATTTCGGTCTCCTCGGTGGTGAAGAAGAATATCAAAAAGCGATTGCTACACTTCCTACTGCAGCTGTGTAAGTAATCAGTCTAAGGGTAGAAACGCTCTGATTTACGTTTCTACTCACCCTCTAACCTATAATTGATCAACGAGACAGCCATGACGACTACAGACGACAAAAAACAATTAATTCAAGAGGTTCTCGATGCTTACCCTGAAAAAGCAGCGAAAAAACGTCAAAAACACCTCAACGTTTACGAAGAAGGTCAATCAGATTGCGGTGTTAAGTCTAATATTAAATCTATTCCTGGTGTAATGACTACTCGCGGTTGCGCCTATGCAGGTTCAAAAGGGGTAGTTTGGGGACCGATTAAAGATATGGTTCATATCTCCCATGGTCCAGTTGGTTGCGGTTATTATTCCTGGTCAGGTCGCCGTAATTATTATATTGGCACTACAGGTATAGATTCCTTTGGCACAATGGACTTTACCTCCGATTTCCAAGAAAGAGATATCGTCTTCGGTGGTGACAAAAAACTACTTAAATTAATCAAGGAAATAGAAGAACTTTTCCCCCTCAATGGTGGTGTCACTATTCAATCAGAATGTCCCATCGGTCTAATTGGAGATGATATCGAAGCCGTAGCGAAAAAAGCTAGTAAAGAAATCGGTAAAACGGTTGTCCCCGTTCGTTGTGAAGGCTTCCGCGGTGTATCTCAATCTTTAGGTCACCACATTGCTAATGATACGATTCGGGACTGGGTTTTAACCCCAGGGGAGAAAAATCCCGTCGAATTTGAAAGTACTCCCTATGACGTAGCGATTATCGGTGACTATAACATCGGTGGTGACGCCTGGTCTTCCCGTATTCTTCTCGAAGAAATGGGCTTACGCGTTGTAGCCCAATGGTCTGGTGACGGTACACTCCAAGAGATGAAATGTACCAATAAAGTCAAATTAAACCTCGTCCACTGCTACCGCTCCATGAACTATATCAGCCGTCACATGGAAGAAAAATACGGTGTGCCCTGGATGGAATATAACTTCTTTGGACCTACCCAAATCGCTCAATCTTTACGAGAAATCGCTTCTCACTTCGATGACAAAATCAAAGAAGGTGCAGAAAGAGTGATCGCTAAATACCAACCTCAAGCTGATGCGGTGATCGCTAAATATCGTCCTTTACTGGAAAACAAAACCGTGATGATTATGGTTGGTGGTTTACGCCCACGCCACGTTGTCCCCGCTTTCCGAGATTTGGGCATGAAAATAGTCGGTACAGGATATGAATTTGCTCACAACGACGACTATAAACGGACGACGCACTACATAGAAGACAGCACACTGATTTACGACGATGTAACGGCTTATGAATTTGAGAAGTTTATCTCAGCCCTTCAACCAGATTTAGTTGCTTCTGGAGTTAAAGAAAAATACGTCTTCCAGAAAATGGCTCTACCCTTCCGTCAAATGCACTCCTGGGATTATTCCGGACCCTATCACGGTTATGACGGATTCGCTATCTTTGCTCGTGACATGGATTTGGCTCTTAACAGTCCTACTTGGGGTCTGATTAAAGCACCTTGGCGGAAATAAAAACACAGATGAGGAGATTAACTCTCCTCCCTCTTCAACTCAGTAACCAATTTATCTCATCTAAGGAGATTAACTAGAATGGCTCAGAATATAGAGAATATTAAAGACCACGTTGAACTTTTCCACCAACCAGAATACCAAGAACTGTTCCAAAACAAAAAGTGTTTTGAAGGAATGCCCACCTCCGATTTAGTAGGGGAAACAGCAGAATGGACCAAAACTTGGGAATACAGAGAGAAAAATTTTGCCCGTGAAAACCTGGTTATCAACCCCGCCAAAGCTTGTCAACCCCTAGGAGCGATTCTAGCAGCTGTAGGTTTTGAAGGTACTTTACCCTTTGTACATGGTTCTCAAGGTTGTGTCGCTTACTTCCGTACTCACTTTACCCGTCACTTTAAAGAACCTTTTAGCGCAGTTTCTAGTTCCATGACTGAAGATGCTGCTGTATTTGGGGGACTCAAAAACATGATCGAGGGTTTAGCCAACGCCTACACTCTCTATAACCCGAAAATGATCGCCGTTTGTACCACTTGTATGGCGGAAGTGATCGGAGATGACCTCGGCGCATTTATTATTACCTCTAAAAACGAAGGCTCTGTGCCGAAAGATTTCCCCGTCCCCTACGCTCACACCCCTAGTTTTGTCGGTAGTCATATCACTGGTTACGACAATATGATGAAGGGGATTCTCTCCTGTTTAACAGAAGGGAAAAAAGCGGAAACCACCAACGGTAAAATCAACTTTATCCCCGGATTTGAGACCTATATGGGTAACCTACGGGAATTAAAACACCTAACCGCTGCTCTCGGTGTTGACGCTACGATTTTAGCCGATAACGAAGACTATCTAGATTCTCCTAACGACGGTGAATATAAAATGTACCAAGGTGGTACACCTCTAGTAGAAGCTGCTGACTCGATTAACGCTACCCAAACCATCGCCCTACAGGCTTACTCTACTACCAAGACTCGCGATTATATCGAGAAAGAATGGCAACAAAAAACCGCGGTCTATCGCCCTTGGGGTATTAAAGGAACAGATGAATTTGTCATGGCTTTGTCTGAAGCTACTGGTAATCCTATTCCCGCTGAAATCGAAAAAGAACGGGGACGTGCTGTTGACGCGATGACCGATACCCAAGCTTGGTTACACGGGAAAAAAGCCGCCCTCTACGGCGATCCCGATCTAGTCATGGGCTTGTTGCAATTCCTCCTAGAAATGGGTGTTGAACCAGTTCATATCGTTGTTAGCAACTCTAACCCTGAATTTGAAGCCGAAGCTCAAGCACTCCTAGAAACTAGTCCCTACGGTAAAAATGCTACCATCTGGGGTGGTAAAGACCTCTGGCATATGCGCTCACTCCTATTTACCGAACCTGTAGATTTCTTAATCGGTAATTCCTACGGTAAGTATCTCATGCGTGATACTAAAACTCCTCTGATTCGCATCGGTTATCCTATCTTCGATCGCCATCATTTACATCGTTATAGCACAATTGGATACAATGGAGCTATAAACCTCCTCAATTGGATCGCTAATACTATTCTTGATGAATTAGATCGTCGCACGATCATTCCTAGCAAAACCGATATCTCCTATGACCTAATCCGTTAAAACCAGAGTGGGGTCAGATCAATGAGTTCGGAGTTAGTACCTACTCCCTACTCCCTCTGTTCCCTATTCCCTACTCCGGAGTCCCTATGTTTGACCTATTTTACCCCCTCCGTGTCGGGATTCGACGTCTTCCTGTCAAAAACGCCTTTTTTGCCCGTTTAATCTGTCAAGTTATCCCCTGTAATTGTCCTTTTGAGCGAGACGTGATTTTATTTCACCACCTCCTCTTTCACATCCCTCCTCTGTGTAAACTCAACCCTTTGTATGATGAACTGATCGCTTTACGTTTTCGCGCTCTCACTTTTTTAGTTGATGTTTGTTGTGAAGATGTCAGTAAATATTGTTAATTATCTAGGTTATCTACATGAAAATCACTTCAGGCAAAATCAATCAATTACTCACTCAATCAGGGTGTGAACACAATCATCATCACGCTCATGGTCAAGGCAAAAATAAAGTCTGTAAACAACAGGCTCAACCGGGTTTAGCTCAGGGAGGTTGCGCTTTTGATGGAGCTTCTATCGCTCTTGTCCCTATTACCGATGTGGCTCAT
>CALGKL010000172.1 GCA_937930495.1 uncultured Gloeocapsa sp. | reverse complement strand
TCTAGCAGTTAGCAGTGTGGTTTTTGCTGGCTTTTTATCTCCAGCTAAGGCTGCAGATTTCTCTTTTACAGGTAACTTTACTCAAGATAATGATACTGCTGTCTTTGACTTTGTAGTAGGTGCCAGAACAACCGTAACTTTCAGAACCTACAGCTATGCAGGTGGTACTAATGCTGCAGGAGACAGTATCCCCAATATTTTCCTTGTTATGTTGTTTAGTGAATAAACTTTAGAGTTAAAGCAGTGAAATCAAACTTGCCGTAATTTTTTAACCACATATTCAAAATCGTCGCTCTGCATACGATTATGTAAAGGAATAACCAAAGAATTCAAAGCACAATCTCTAGCGACTGGATAATCTCCTTCTTCAAAACCAAACCTAATTTGATTATAAGTGAGAGTGTGAATAGCTAAATTAGCCGGACGAGTGCTAATCCCTTGAGTTTGTAAAAATTCCATCATTTGATTACGAGATAGGGGAGAAATTTCCTCGTTAACACAACAGACGTATTTTTGCCAACTATGGGTATAACCTTCTGGTACTCTGGGTAATTTTAACCAGGGTAAATCTTTAAGTTGTTGATAATAATATTCTGCCCAATATTGCCGAAAACTGAGTAAATCATCTAACTTTTGCAGTTGAATTAAGCCAATAGCTGCTTGTAAATCACTCAGGAGGTAATCAAAACCGAGGAGATTAAAACTGGGGGTTAAATAGGGTTTGGGTCCTAATCTTTGTTGAGCTACCGATAAACTAGCACCGTGATTACGTAGAGCCATAATTTTCTCAGCTAGTTGCTCATCGTTGGTGGTAACCATCCCCCCATCTCCTGTGGTGATGATTTGACGTGAATGAAAAGAGAATGCTCCCGCTATCCCGATCGAACCTGCGTAATTATAGCCATATTGACTACCGATAGCGCAGGTTGCATCTTCGATAATGGGAATCTCTGGTGCTAAAGCAGCAATAGCTTTTAAATCAGCACATAAACCGAAGGAATGACCAACAACAATAGCTTTAGTCCGTTTACTGATCTGATTAGCCACTTCTTGGATATCTAGGTTAAAAGTGTCGGGATTGATATCTACTAAAACTGGAGTCGCACCGCAATAGAGTACAACGTTGATTACCGACACCCAACTAAAAGCAGAGATGATTACCTCATCTCCTTCTTGGATACCTAAAGCCACGAGAATCAGATGTAAAGAACTAGTCCCATTATTAGTGGCGATCGCGTATCTAACTCGATGTTTTCTGGCAAATTCCCTCTCAAAAGCTTCTACTTTTGCGCCTGAAATCAGGTTACCCTTAAGTAAAGGTTCTTGGAGTGCTTCCCATTCTGGGACACCGGTTGCTGGAGCGAATAAAGCAATATTACGTTTTTCGTCCATGGAGAAAAATTATTGTTTGGGTGTCCAGTCGTATTGTAATTCTCCTGATTGGATTTTATCCCAGATTAGTTTTTGACATAATTCTAGTTCTTCGGTGGTAACTTTGCCGTCTGCTTTAATAAAGTCTTTGATCATTTTCATCTGGTCTTGGGAGAGATAACCATCAGATATACATTGTTCGATTAAGGCTTTAAGTTTATCTAAATTTTCTAAATCTTCTGGGGTTAGTGGTTGTTGATTAGGTTTTTCTATTTTCATAATTACTATGTCTAAATATTGAAGACAATCTTATCTTACCAAAAAATATTGTAAACTAATGTAAAGTGTTAATTAGTAATAAAGGAGAACAAAAGCGATGGTTTTAGCCGCAGGTACAATAGCCCCTGATTTTAGCACTATTGATGATCAAGGTAATCCAGTTTCTTTGAGTGATTTTAAGGGAAAAACTGTCGTTTTATACTTTTATCCTAAAGACGATACTCCCGGTTGCACCAAAGAAGCCCAAAGCTTTAGAGATAATTATGACCAGTACAAAGATAAAGACATGGTAGTACTAGGCGTCAGTATGGATGACCAAGCTTCCCACAAAATGTTCAAGGAAGTGCGACCCGTTTCTAGAGAGGCTTAAACTCTAGACATCAATACCCGCAAGGGTTTGAGAGAACTGACCAAGGCGATGAAGGTTAAATTCCTTCTGCCGTAGTGCCGGTTAAAAGCAGTCAGGATTGGCAAGAGACTGGTTATCAAATGTCAAAAGCTCCTGACAAAGCGGATAAGCTGATAGCCTAAATTGGCGACGCCGCAAGCAAAGTTACCCATGGATAGGTTACACGAACCTTGTCAAAGCCCCTATTACATTTAACCTGCTAAATAGGCTGCTAAGCAGGAGACAAAAGGTCAAAGACCGAAGGAATAACGGCTTTCCTTACGATTATTCGCACTCAATAAGTAGGTCAGGGGTATTCAAGGGTCCTAAAGGTAACGCGAAATCGCCAGTCGGAACGGGGAAAACCCTATACATCTCTTGAATAGGTCGATATTCAAGTAGTAACCAGCGCAAGGTGTATAGGGCAAGGATGCTAACCGAAGCAAACGCCCTCTTTGTAATGGGAGTGGATAAGCCCAAAGTTAGCCGATTACTTGAAATGTATAGTCGCTAGTAGAGGACAAATAAAGCATGAATGAGTTGAAAAACGAGT
>CALGKL010000171.1 GCA_937930495.1 uncultured Gloeocapsa sp. | reverse complement strand
AAGCAATTCTAGAGGGAAAACCTAAGAGTAACTATATCTCAGCCGAAGGTAAAGATGTCGTCATTATTGGGGGTGGAGATACCGGGACAGACTGTGTGGGAACTTCTCTCCGTCAGGGTTGTCATAGCGTTACTCAATTGGAAATCATGGCTAAACCTCCCCTACAACGCGCCCCTGATAACCCTTGGCCCGAATGGCCCAAAGTCTATAAAGTAGATTATGGTCAGGAAGAAGCCGCCGCTAGATTTGGTCACGACCCCCGTTTATTTCTGACTACCGCTACTAAATTTGAGGGAGATAATGAAGGTAGGGTCAAAGCTGTCCACACCGTCGAGGTTTCCTGGCAAAAAAATGACCAAGGTCGTTTTATTCCTCAGCCTATACCAGGTACTGAAAAAGTAATACCTACTCAATTAGTACTCCTAGCTATGGGGTTTTTAGGTCCTGAAGATTATTTACTAAAAAGTTTAGGTATCGAACAAGACCAACGTGGGAATGTTAATGCTCAATACGGTAAATATCAAACTAGTATCCAAGGTGTTTTTGCCGCCGGAGATTGTCGCCGTGGTCAAAGTCTGGTAGTCTGGGCTTTTAATGAAGGTCGCGAAGTCGCTAGAGAATGCGATCGCTATCTCATGGGTAGTACTAAATTACCTTAAAACCATGGAAGGCAAATTTTTTTCCAAACCTGATCCGAGTTTGAACAATCGCGTTCCCCCTGGTCAACGTCTGGCTCAAGGCTTTCCCGTCTTGACCTATGGGGAAACTCCTTTGATTGCTCCTGAAGATTGGCAATTGCAGGTATGGGGGTTAGCTACCCCTAAAACTTTTTCTTGGTCTGATTTAATGAATTTACCTCAGTCTGAGTTTACGGCTGATTTTCACTGTGTTACCCGTTGGTCAAAATTAGACGTACAGTGGCGGGGAGTTAAAGTTACCGATTTTTTAACTCAAGTTGAACTGACTACTCAACCCCAACACGTTTTATTACATTGTTACGGTGGTTATACCACCAATCTAACTTGGTCAGATTTTGCCAGAGAAGATAATTTCCTCGCTCATCAGTTGTTTGCTCAACCTTTACCCCAAGCAAGAGGAGGTCCTGTACGTCTGGTCGTTCCCCACCTCTACGCTTGGAAAAGCGCCAAATGGCTCAAGGGTATTCAATTTCTCACCGAGGAAAAACTAGGCTTCTGGGAAGTTAATGGTTATCATTATCGAGGCGATCCTTGGCAACAGGAGAGATATAGCTAGGCTTGATCCTGCACCAATGTTAGGAACTTCAGAGGCGTTAGTCAAACCGTATTTGAGTACGAAATGCTTGTTTTTTCCCTTCTCGACGAGCGCAATTCTCTTTCAGTGGTCATAAAATCAACTTTGAAATTTCTTTTCCTATCAGAGCTTGTAGGAATTTATGGTTACTGTATCTTGAGGTTAAAAACCTACACTTGTGGGTAACGTCCCCACCCTCCACCTCCTGGGGTTTCTATGACAACGATATCTCCAGGATTGAGGGTAATTACACAAGTACCAGGTAACTCTTCTACAGTACCATCACTACGCTCTAGATAATTACGTCCGGGTAACCCTGGACTTCCACCTTCAAGACCAAAGGGTGGAATCAGACGACGACCCGAAAGAATACCCGCTGTCATTGGGCGTAAAAAGCGTAAACGACGAATCACACCATTACCCCCATGATAAAGTCCTTGACCACCGCTATGGGGACGAATGCTAAAACTTTCTACCCGTACAGGAAAACGTAATTCTAACACTTCCGGGTCAGTGAGACGGGAGTTAGTCATATGGGTGTGTACTGCGTCTGTCCCTGAAAAGTTAGGTCCTGCTCCCGATCCTCCACAAATGGTCTCATAATATTGATACTGGTCGTCTCCAAAGGTAAAATTATTCATCGTTCCCTGGGAAGCGGCGATCGCTTTTAAGGCTCCATAGAGACAATCAGTGATTATCTGAGAAGTTTCCACATTTCCCGCTACTACCGCTGCAGGATATTTCGGATTTAAGAGACTATCGGGAGGAATAATAATTTCTAAAGGTTCAAGACAACCACTATTGAGGGGTATATCATCACTAACTAAGGTACGGAAGACGTAGAGAACCGCAGCTTTACATACTGCTGTGGGTGCATTAAAATTATCATTGAGTTGAGCTGACGTTCCCGTAAAGTCAATTTTGGCACGGCGGGCGCTGTGGTTAATTTCTATTTTTACCTTAATTTGGGCGCCATTATCTAAATTAGTTGTATATTCTCCATTTTCTAGAAGTGCGATTGCTCTGGCTACGCATTCGGCGGCGTTAGCTTGAATATGTTCCATATAAGCTTTGACCGTTGCTAAACCATAATGTTGTACCAATTTTTGTAATTCTTGGACTCCTTTTTGATTAGCAGCTATTTGAGCTTGTAAATCAGCGATATTTTGTGTAAGATTTCGAACAGGATAGGGATGGTCGGTTAAAAGCTTAATTAACTCTTTTTCTTGCCAAATTCCCTGTTTAACTAGGGGGAAATGGTCGATTAAGATTCCTTCTTCCCTGATATTGGTGCTAGTGGGGGGCATAGAACCTGGTGTAATACCGCCAATATCGGCGTGATGTCCTCGAGAAGCTACGTAAAAATCTGGAGAATGACTCTCTAGAAAAACTGGGGTAATGACGGTGATATCTGGTAAATGAGTTCCCCCATTGTAGGGATTATTGAGCAGATAAACATCTCCTGGTGCGAGATTATCTCCCTGGGATTGGATTAAACTAGAGATACTCTCACTCATAGAGCCAAGATGAACGGGTATATGAGGAGCATTAGCGACTAATTGGCCAAGATGGTCGAATATAGCGCTAGAAAAGTCAAGTCTTTCTTTGATATTTACCGAATAACTGGTATTTTGTAGAGTAGTTCCCATTTGTTCGGCGATCGCCCGAAAGAGATTGTTAAAAATCTCCAGTAAGATTGGATCTGGTTGAGATAGATTATGATTAACTGACTTTAATACTTGATTTTCTCGAGATTTACGCAAGATTAAATAATTTTTGCTGTTAATTTCCGCTTCCCAACCAGGTTCAACCATATTAGTACCAGTTGATTCAATAATTAAAGCAGGACCTGTGATTTTATCTTCTGGTTGTAATTTTTCTCTGAGATAAACGGGAGTTTCCCACCAGGAATTGGCGGTATATACCCTGACGGTGGTTTCACAGGTTAAACTCCCTGACCTGTGATTGGGTAACTCAGAGACAGTTACGCTATCACTAGGACAGATTAACTCTAGAGATACAGCTTCTACCACTAGGGGTCGATCGGGAATCGTAAAACCATAACGTTGTTGATATTCGGCTAAAAATTGGGCTTTGGCTGCCTCTAGGGTAGTAAAATTAACCACTAGGGCTGAATCTGTACCTGCGTATTTAATCCCAATTCTTTTAACTATTTCTCCAGTCTTGGTTGCACCCTGTTGATTTAATTCTTTTATTCCTGCAGCGAGTAAATCTGCCCAAATCAACTCTAATTGGGGTAATATTTCTGGAGATAAGGGTGCTTCGATGGTTTTTTCACGCAAGACTCGAATATCGGCTAAACCGATTCCATAGGCTGAAAGTACTCCCGCGTAGGGATGGATAACAATCTCTTTGATTCCTAATTCAGCGGCGATTAAACAAGCGTGTTGTCCTCCCGCTCCACCAAAACAACAAAGGGTATAATTGGTTAGGTCGTAACCTTTTTCTAGGGATATTTTCTTGATCGCATTAGCCATTTTCGAGACAGCGATCGCGATAAATCCTGCTGCTATTTCTGCTTCGGTGCGGTTATCGCCAATTTCTTGACTCAGTTGTTTAAATTTAGCTTTAACTATCTCCACATCTAGGGGTGCGTTTCCTTCTTTCCCTAACACCTTGGGGAAAAATTCCGGTTGCAGTTTCCCTACCATGACGTTACAATCGGTAACAGTGAGGGGTCCGCCTTTCCCGTAGGCTGCAGGTCCAGGATTTGCTCCCGCTGAAGCAGGACCTACCCGATAACGTCCTCCTGCAAAATAGACTAGAGATCCTCCCCCTGCTGCTACAGTATGAATGGACATCATCGGGGTACACAGACGCACTCCCGCTACCATCGTCTCTAAACTACGTTCATATTCTCCAGCGTAGTGAGCAACGTCTGTAGAAGTCCCCCCCATATCAAAGGTCACTATCTTGTTGTAACCAGCTAGTCTGCTTGTTTGTACTGCGCCAACTATTCCCCCCGCAGGTCCTGAGAGGATGCTATCTTTACCTTTAAAGTTTTTGGCTGCTACTAAACCGCCATGAGACTGCATAAATAAGAGTTTATCTTGAATATCTCCCTGGAGATTGCTGGTGAATTGGTCAACGTAACGCTGTAAAATCGGTGAGAGATAAGCATCAACTACGGTGGTATCTCCTCTAGTGACTAATTTAATCAGGGGACTGACTTTGTGAGAGACTGATACTTGAGTAAAATTGAGTTCCGCGGCGATCGCGGCGATGATTTCTTCGTGTTGGGGATAGCGATAAGCGTGTAGTAAGACTATGGCACAACTTCTGAACCCTTCTTGATAAGCTAGGGTTAAATCTCGAGTTATTTGTTCTCGATTAACGGGGATTAATTCTTCCCCTGTGGCGCTGTAGCGTTCTTCTACTTCGATAACTCTACTAGAGAGCATCTCTGGTAAAATTATCTTTAAGGCGAATAGCTCAGGGCGATTTTGGTAAGCTATGGTTAAAGCGTCCTTAAAGCCTTTGGTGATGACTAATACTGTTGGTTCTCCTTTTTTTTCTAATAAAGCATTAGTCGCTACGGTTGTTCCCATTTTAATCCCGGTGATGGACTCCCAAGGGAGAGCTTCTGTGGGGGATATTCCCAAGATACGTCTGATTCCCTCGATAGGTGCGTCGGGGTAATGTTCAGGATTCTCTGAAAGGAGTTTTTGGATTACTATTTCTCCCTGGGGACTTCTAGCGACAATATCTGTAAAAGTCCCCCCGCGATCGATCCAAAATTCCCAACCTTTAACCATGGTTATGAACTACCGCGCACTATCGTGACGCGGTTTCTGACGCTTCAACGCTCCTAGTTGCGCCATACTTCCGCACAGCGTAGAGCTAGACAGCTCTGCGTCTAGAGAGGTTCGTTCCAAACCCCTTGCAT
>CALGKL010000170.1 GCA_937930495.1 uncultured Gloeocapsa sp. | reverse complement strand
GACAAAAAATAGTCAAAATAATAATCAACAATACCAAAGCAAAATATTGAGATATTAATTTATTTGCTATCCTAGTATTCAAGCAGATGGAAAATAATACTGGTAAATAAAAAAAGTCTTTAATTAAATGTAAAACGTGGGAGAGTTGATGATAATTTACATAACCTTCAACCGGGTAAAAACTACTATTAAAAGCATAGACAACAGTTCCTGCAAAAGGTAAATAAATGAGAAATAACCACAAACTCAGACGAGGATAACGAAAAAAAATAGACATAGATAGGGTAACTAAAAAACTAGTAACCAAGCCAAATTTTATCCCAAAAATGAAAGTAAAAACACAACTAATAACCAGAAAAAATAGGGCAAAAACGGTTAAAAATAATTCTAGTTTTCCAAAAGACATTAAAATAGCAGGTTGAGATTAAACACAATTATAAATTAGGAGCATCCCATTTAGGCAAAAATACGAGAGTAAGTGCTTTAGGCGTTCTTGAGTGATTACTACAAGTAACCTGGGACATTTATTCAATCTAACTTGCTCTCTAGAGAAAGGGAAAAATTTAGCGAGCATTTAGGAGAAGAGAACATTTCTCCAAGGTAAAATAAAAAAAACCAAGGGCGATCGCTGAGTAAAAAAAGCTATCCAAGTGATGCAAGAGATGAACAGTGGTCAATTTGCTAAATAGGAAAGTAGGTCTGGTTCTGTTGATGCACGATAAATTACCAACGTATTTTACTCCTGACTCATATGAGGAAAAAATGAATCTAGGAACTTTTGATGTACATATTTGGTCTATTTATCTTAGTCAATCTAGACCAATAATTCCGAAGTTGCTGGATATTTTAACACCAACAGAACAAGAAAGAGCCAATGGTTATCGCTCTTTTCAAGCTAAAGATACTTTTATCATTAGTCGTGGATATCTCAGAGTTATCTTGAGCAAATATCTGCAGATCCAACCTAAAAGTATAGAATTAGCTTATACAACCAGGGGTAAACCCTATTTAGTTGGTAATTGGAAGCTAGAATTTAATCTCTCTCATTCCCAAGACTTGATTGTCTATGCTATCACCGAAAACCGACCGATTGGAGTTGATGTAGAATATTTGCGCAATTTTCCCGATGGGGTAAATATCGCTACTAGATTCTTTTCTCCCCTAGAAGCAGAGTTTATCCGTGATTGTCCCGCAACAAAGCAATCTCTCGCTTTTTTTCAGGGGTGGACTAGTAAAGAAGCTGTATTAAAAGCAACAGGAGAAGGGATCGCTGGAGGGTTAGCCAAGGTTATCGTGGAATTAAATCCCGATCTTCCTCCTAGGTTACTCAATGATTCTCAATGGTTTCTGACTAAAGTTATACCAGCACCGGGATATTTAGCGATTGTAGCTACAAACGCTAAAATAAACTGTAAAATGTTTGATTTCTTAGATAAGTGAGGATAATGATGATGAAATTAGCCAAATTGTTCGCTCTAACTTTTGCTCTTTCTCCTTTATACTATCAACCAGCCCAAGCCTATAGTGTTTGTGGTTTGAAATCTCCTGAAGCTTCTTTTAAAACCGAAAATCGCTTAGTTACTATTTGTCCCGGTGAAGCGAGTTTTCAGATGGTGATTACCTTTCACGATGGTACGGGTTATGAGATTTTCCCCGTAACCGAAAGGAATGGTAATCAATTTAGAGCTACTAGTGGGGATGGTGTCCGTAATTTGATCATCGACGCTCAAACCTTGGTGATTGGTACTGATGGGGAAATGCCAATTCGAGAAAGGGTTTTAGAATCAGAGTAACCGTAAGTTTCTCCAAAAGCAACTAAATTGCCGTTGAATCTCCAGAGTACCTTTTGAGATAGGATAAGATTAGACGAGGAACTTTTGACCCTAACCAGACGTCTAAAACAGCAATAACGATGTGAGCGTTCTGTTAGGAAATGTTTATGAGTCAATCATTATCCGCATCTTGGTCGATGACTGGGGTCAGTAATTTGCAAAGAAGGGTATCACCTGAAAAACTCTCTAGTTATGATTTGATTTTACGTTGTCAAGAAGGAAGACAACCAAATCAAGCTGCTTTTACAGAATTGTTGCGTCGTTATCAAAGTTATGTTGAGAGTATCTTATACAATCTTGTCCCCGATTGGCAAGATCGTCACGATCTCGCTCAGGAAGTCTGGATTAGGGTATATCGCTATCTCCCCAAATTAGAACAACCACAAAAATTTAAAAGCTGGTTAGGGAGGATTACTACTAATCTAGTTTACGATGAATTGCGCAAGCGTAAGCGACGGGGGAGTATGATTTCTCTAGATGAACCCTATCAGGTAAACCAAGAAGAGGTAACTCGAGACATTCCTTGTCACGCACCCACACCAGAGGATGATTTAGCTACTGACGAGTTTTACGAAAAACTGACTGCGGCGATCGCCTCCCTTCCTCCTTTATTTCGGACGACGATTGTTTTACGAGAAATTGAGGGTCTCTCCTATGAAGAGATAGCAGAGATTACCAACGCTTCTCTAGGTACGGTAAAATCTAGAATAGCTAGAGCTAGAGCCAAATTACAATCTGAGTTAAACAGTTTTTTCTAATTTTAGAGCCATGATTCCCGATTTTGATAATTCTGAACATTTTGAGCTACTTAGCGCCTACATAGACGGTGAATTAAGTCCTGAAGAAACCGCTGTGATTGAATCTCTGTTAGCCGATAATCAGAGTTTACAACAAGAGTATCAGCGATTGCTCAAGCTGAGACAAACCTTACAACAACTTCCTCCCTTTACTCCTTCTGTCAGTGTTGAACAACTATCTCAAGGTGTATTCACCAAAGTTGCTAAACGACGTCAGCGACAAAGATGGTTATGGGGTGGAGGGGCGATCGCCGCTTTATCGGTAACCACCTTAAGTACTTTATTTTCTCCTACTCCCAACATTGTTCCTCAATTAGCCCAGACTCGTAATTATGAGCAAGGATTGATTGTCGCTCTCAACAAAATGTCTAAAGAGCAACTTAACCAAAATTATGACAACAGTTTAATGATTAAATTAAATGAACCGGTGGTTGACTTTTCCAGATGAATAGTTTTTAACTCCAATCCTGTATCTCTTGGGGTGCCAAACGTTCATTACCCAACTTACCTTCAGAATAGAGTTGACGGGTTTGTGCAAATAGACTCTCTTTAGTTAAACCCCATTGTTGTAGGATTTGTTGTAACTGTTGTTGAATCTCTCTAACCCCGGGAAAGTTTTCATAGCGGATAATTAATCGAGCAATCGTAGCTAGATGCTCTGGTGTTGCTTCTTCACCTAGGATTTGAGCGATAATTTTTCCATCGGTTTGAGCTTGAGGATGTTGTAAATCTTCCATAACTATTGATCATGAATCAGGTATTTCCCAAATCCGAATAATCCGATCAAAACCCCCTGTAGCTAATCTTCTGCCATCGTTGCTAAAAGCTACAGATTGTACCCAGTCTGTATTAGCCGAAGCTACCCCTAGGAATTCTCCCGTTTCAACATTCCACAGACGTACACCATCATTTCCCGCGCTAGCGAGTACTTTACCATCAGGATTAAGAGCGATATCCCTAATGATATTTCTATGTCCCCTCAGGGTAAACAGTAACTGTTGGTTGACTAAATCCCAAACCTTAATAGTACCATCGTAGCTAGAAGTAATCAGCTTGGTCCCATCAGGAGTAAAAGCTAGTCCACTGATTAAATCATCATGGAGAATAAACTCACTCAACTCTTGAGTAGTTCTCAGATTCCAAAATCTCACTACCCCTTTTTGATGACCACTAGCGACAATATAACCATTCGGGTGCATCGCTAAAGCATAAGTAGGATTACCAATACCATCGAGAATAACTATCGGACGTTCAGGGGTCAGACTCCATAACCTAAGACCGTCTAATCCTCCTGTTACCATCACTCTACTATCAGGAGAAATGACCAGAGAAAGGATATTACCGCTATGTTCAAAAAAGGTAAAAAGAAACTCTCCGGTTTGCCAATCCCAGATATTAATCCCTGCATCTTCTCCCGTAGTGACTAGAGTTTTACCATCGGGACTAATAGCTACTTTCATGACCGCTGTACGTTGGGCGCGAATTTTTTCAATTTCTTTTCCTGTAGCTACAGACCAAAACTTGAGGGTTGGGTCATTAGAACTCCCCCCACTGACTACAATCTCACCGTCAGGACTAAAAGTCAGAGCATTGACTGCACTACTGTGTCCTACAAAACTTTGAATAAGACGAGGTCTGCTCCATAACTTGCTAGTATCTACTGGGGGGACCGATTCGGCTGGGGTAATAATTTCTTCTATCTCTATTGCTTCTGGAGTATTGATTTCCTGGGCTTTAATCGGGCTTTGGGGTAGAGAAAATAAAGTTAAAGTCGTGATTAATAAACCAATTTTCAGCTTTTGGAGATTCATAAATTGATCTTATATTAAGGTAAATAATCTGGGACTGTTCATCGAGTTTTGTTAATTTTTGCCAATCTGAGCTGTAACAAAATTCAGGTTATCTATTGGTGTGCAGATAGCCCTTGATTTTAGCATAGGGAAGTTCACCAGAATCATGAACATCAAGAATTACTTTTATTTCTTGGAATTTTTTTAATAAATTGTCAGGGTTTACCTATCCTGTTTCCCATCAACTATAAATGGCAGGTGATCAACCCAATTG